>NZ_JAVRFJ010000119.1:0-472 GCF_031845845.1 Streptomyces gottesmaniae | reverse complement strand
AACTATTCTACTGGCGGAGAACATTTATCCCTCCACAGTACTGCAACTGGATCCAGCGGTTGTAAAAGGTATCTGCCTTAGCGCCGGAACTCCGCTATCCCACAGTGCCCTAATCGCCCGTGAACTGGGAATTGGCTGGATTTGCCAGCAGGGTGAGAAACTGTATGCGATACAACCAGAAGAAACGCTAACGCTGGACGTTAAAACGCAACGTTTCAACCGTCAGGGTTAAACCACCGTTCGGATGGCATCATTCTGATGTCATCCGGCAATTTACTCTGCACTGATGTTTTTTAACTACCTGTTATATTTTTCACCAAATTATGATGATTTTTCTTCGCTAATCGCGAACCCAACGTCGCTGGCTGACGAATAAACAGATGTTATTTTATCACTCTATTTCGCCGTTATTTATCCCTTTAATTCCCTTTTCTAAAATGGTAATGACTCCAACTTACTGATAGTGTTTTAT
>NZ_JAVRFJ010000118.1:0-473 GCF_031845845.1 Streptomyces gottesmaniae | reverse complement strand
ACATTCGCCAATGTAGCCGATGCACTCAGATGGAGGCCGGCGCGCACTTCAGTCTCAAACTTGCGCGCGATGTACAGGTTGCGAAACTTGGCACCGCCCCACTCTGCGTGCGGGCGTGGTGCTACGGCCACAGAAAAATGCCAGAGGTGTCCACGTAACGCCGACAGGAGGCGACAATGCGCAACAGCTCCAGTCAAGGTGCTGCGCGATGTGCGGCGGAAAGTTCGGGCTGATCCGCCATTATTCCTGGCGAACGGCTCTCGTGCTCCAAGAAATGCGTTTGCCGCTTCAGGGCGCGGCGGGAGGCCGACCACACCTGGCTTTGCTTGCTGCACTCGGCTCAAGACACGGCAGAGTAATTGCGGCAGCGAACGTGAAGGGGACAAGGGTATTAGCTGAGTAGGTTCAGGATGGTATCGAAGTATCAAACCACAGAGAGGTCGGCGACAATCATCGACTTCACTGCTTATAGG
>NZ_JAVRFJ010000117.1:0-477 GCF_031845845.1 Streptomyces gottesmaniae | reverse complement strand
CTGAAGTACCTTTTTTGTACTCCACGCCTTCGGCTTTGAGCTGCTCTTCGGTTTTACTCACCCAAGCGATTTCAGGGTCGGTGTAAATCACAAACGGTACGTTGTTGAAGTCGATATGCGGTTTTTGACCGGCAATGCGCTCGGCAACGGCAACGCCTTCGTCGCTGGCTTTGTGTGCCAACATCGGGCCGCGAACCACGTCGCCGATTGCCCATACGTTAGGCAGGTTGGTACGGCATTCGCCATCCACTTTGATAAAGCCGCGCTCGTCTTTTTCCAAGCCTACGGCTTCCGCGTTCAGGCCTTTGGTGTTTGGAATACGGCCGATGGCAACGATCAGTTTGTCGAATACTTCGGTTTTGGCTTCGCCGGCAGCAGTTTCGTAAGCAACGGAAACACCTTTGCCTTCAGACTTGATGTCGCCGATTTTCGCACCCAATTCGATGCTCAGACCTTGCTCTTTGGTGAAGTATTTGA
>NZ_JAVRFJ010000116.1:0-477 GCF_031845845.1 Streptomyces gottesmaniae | reverse complement strand
CAACTGCGGTTTGTCTCAAGTACTGCGCCTTGAGCGCGGGCTGGCGTTCTACGTGCAAGCGCCGAGCCTGACTGATGCCCAGTGGCGTCAACTGGGTGCTCTGCTGCATGACCGTATGATGGAAACCCTGTTTGACCGTTTTGAAGATGCCGAAGCGCTGTTCGCTCAGCATCAGCCTGCTCCGGTGCAGTCCGTGGATATCCTTGGCGAAGGCCGTTCTGCCTTAGAAGCGGCAAACACCAAACTGGGTTTGGCGCTGGCGCAGGACGAAATCGACTATCTGATGAACGCTTTCACGTCGTTGGGGCGCAACCCGACTGACATCGAGCTGTACATGTTTGCGCAGGCTAACTCCGAGCACTGCCGCCACAAGATCTTCAACGCAGACTGGGTGATTGACGGTCAAGAACAGCCTAAGTCGCTGTTCAAAATGATTAAAAACACTTTCGAACACACGCCAGATCACGTGCTGTCGGC
>NZ_JAVRFJ010000115.1:0-478 GCF_031845845.1 Streptomyces gottesmaniae | reverse complement strand
GGGTTCTTCGCGTGTGGTGCTGGAGCGGGTGTTGGAGGAGCTTCAGGGGTGTGTGTCGGGGGTGGGTGCTGGGTCTCGTGTGGTGGTGACGCGGGGTGCGGTGCCGGTGGGTGTGGGTGGTGTGGTGGATGTGGTGTCGGCTGGGGTGTGGGGGTTGGTGCGGTCGGCTCAGGCGGAGCATCCGGGTCGGTTTGTGTTGGTGGATGTGGGGGTGGAGGGGGATGTCGGTGCGGGTGTGGGGGCTGCGTTGGCGTCGGGGGAGGAGCAGGTGGCCTTCCGTGGAGGGGAGGTTTTCGTTCCGCGTCTGAGTCGTGTTGCTGCGGTGGCGGGTGGGGGGCTGTCGTGGGGTGGCGGTGCGGTGTTGGTGACGGGTGGGACGGGTGGTCTGGGCGGGTTGGTGGCCCGGCATCTGGTGGTGGCGCATGGGGTGCGGCGTCTGGTGTTGCTGTCGCGGCGTGGTGGTGATGCGCCGGGTGCT
>NZ_JAVRFJ010000114.1:0-479 GCF_031845845.1 Streptomyces gottesmaniae | reverse complement strand
AAGTGGAACAGCCTCACCGGCTCCTCCGAGGGCTGGCGGCAGGTCGAGTTCGACCTGAGCGCCTACGCCGGGAAGTCCGTGGACGTGTCGATCGCCTACGTCACCGACCCGGGCAACGGCGGACGCGGTGTCCTCGCCGACGAGGCCTCGCTGGTCGTCGGCGGCACCGCGACCGGGACCGAGGGCTTCGAGACCTCGCTGGGCGCCTGGCGGGTCACCGGGCCGCCCCCGGGCAGCCCGGCCGTCCTGAAGAACTGGACCCGCACCGGAACCCTGTTCCAGACCCACGGCGCGGTCACCACGGACGACACCGTGCTCCTGGGCTTCGGCCTGGAGCACCTCACCGCGCCGGCCGACCGGGCGGCCCTCGTCCGCGCGGCACTGCGTGCCCTGGACGAGTGAATCCAGGATCAACGGGGACTGACACGGTGTAGCGAAATCGGGTGATCGGACCCCGAGGCCCCGGGCGGTCCGTACCC
>NZ_JAVRFJ010000113.1:0-479 GCF_031845845.1 Streptomyces gottesmaniae | reverse complement strand
CCTTGTCCTCGATGTCATCGCCGTCGTACTCGTCGTCGTCCTTGTCGTCGATCGTCGCCTCGATGACCATCTCGACGGACAGCACCGGATCAGGGGTCGGGTTCGCCAGATGCAGTTGGACACCGCCGTCCGCTGCGTACTCAACCCACGTGCCGACCCGCGACGCCTGGTCGAGGCGCTTCCGCTCGGCGTCCTCGCGGGACTGTCCCAGTTGGTCACGCGAGACCATGGCGCCGTAGTAGGTCGCCACACCGGTGAACATGAGCGTGCCGATACCGGCCACGACCCCCATCACGGTGCCGAGCCGAACCCAGTCCGTGCGATGCCACAGGGAGACACGTGCCGCAGGCTCCTGAAGTCGCGTTCCGCGGCGTACGACATGCGGAGCGGATCGTTGTCGCGCCAGTCGCACCCTCGCCCGACGCTGGTTGCTCGTGTTGCTCACGCTCTTCCTTCCGTGTCGCAGACGAAGACGGCAC
>NZ_JAVRFJ010000112.1:0-481 GCF_031845845.1 Streptomyces gottesmaniae | reverse complement strand
ACCAAAGCCCCGCCGACGACCGACGACAATGCGCCGACCTTGGTCCAGTGCACCGCCTTGACCGGAGTGGCAACGGTATTCACCGCGAGCGCCGCCGCCAGCCCCGCACCTCGGGCGAACGCGAGATCGGATTCTGCTGCGGTGATCACCGCAGCCGGGATGGAGTCGGCCAGCTCGGCCACCGTCGGATCGTGGGCATCGGAGCCCAGGATGAACATCGCGCTGACCGGCCTGCCGGTGAGCGCCAGCAGCCCGGCGATATCGGACGCGAACGTCTCGGACCGCTCGATCCGGTCGGCGCTGACGTCGTCGGGCGTCACGATCGCCACGACCGCGGCGTCGGGTTCGACGATGCAGACCGCGATGTCGTCGTGTTCGGTGATCTCGGCGATGCCACTGGCCAGCATGCCGGCCGCCTCGATCTCCGAGACCGCGAAGACGTTTCCGTAGCCGCGGGTGTCCAGGGCCTCCATGATGTGCC
>NZ_JAVRFJ010000111.1:0-482 GCF_031845845.1 Streptomyces gottesmaniae | reverse complement strand
CTCGAGGAAGGCGAGACGAGGGTTGAAGTTACCGTTGTACCTTCGGCCGAAGCACTGGACATGATCTTCGCAATGCCCCGGTTGAAGAAGCTCGAAATAAATGTCGTCCGACCCAACCCTGACAGTCTCGATGAGCAGGAAGAACGAATTCTGCAGAAGCTGCTAGATCAGGGAGCCAAAGAACAAACGGTCGTGTTGAAGAAGCGGCCTGGAATTCAGAAGTTGACGCCTGACGAAGATACGCGGACTTTGGCGAAAGTCGCCGCCAACAATGGATCTGTTTCGGCGGAGGGAAGGGATGACGATGGAAAGACTGTCTTCGAGTCTACCAAAGACCATCCAAAAACTGTCAGGGCTGAGGTCGTGGGCACTTCGTCAGTGGCAACGTTTTTCGCAAGGATTGCATCATTTCTTTGAGCATTGGCGCGGGCAGTTACGTACCCTGCGCAACTACTGGACCGTGTACGGCGGACGATCTGGAC
>NZ_JAVRFJ010000110.1:0-485 GCF_031845845.1 Streptomyces gottesmaniae | reverse complement strand
GAATAGGATACTAAGGCGCGCAAATGCACAACCTGTTTTGCCTAGTCGCCTCGTGATCCCTCGACCGTTTCTGCGACAGCTTGGTGATTTAATCCCCGTCGCGGCAGCCAGGATCGGCAGGGCTGCGATCGACTTGATCTTCTCGATCGCAAAGCGCGAGGTGCGTGCTCGAAGTTGGAACCAGCAATCCGGCCATAATCAAGAAGCGTCGGCAGGGTGGGCTGGTACGGTGAAGTGAAAAATTGCGCCGTGGGGCTGGTTGCGCGTCACCCACAAGCGTCCGGCATGCGCTTCGATAATCGAACGACAGATCGACAGTCCCACCCCCAAACCGCTGGGCTTCGTCGTGTAGAAGGGGGCGAAGGCGTGCTCGAAGGTTTCAGAGCTCATCCCCGGTCCCGAGTCCTTCACCTCGACGAGAACACCGTCCGGTGCACCCTGCGCGGTGGTGATCAGCACTTTCTTGGCTCCATTCGCGACCGTGC
>NZ_JAVRFJ010000010.1:0-232164 GCF_031845845.1 Streptomyces gottesmaniae | reverse complement strand
GTGGTAGGACGGCGCCGCGCACGGCACGCGCCGGTTCTTGGCCAGACGCCGCATGCGCAGCGAGGAATCGGGCGGCATGCCTACGTGGACGGCCACGTCGAACTCACGCTGGTGGGGCCGCAGCGGAAGCGCCGACGTCTGCATCCGGACGTGCAGTTCGGGATGGGCCGCGGCGAACTCGCCGAGCAGAGGCGCGATATGCGTGCGGCCCAGACCGAGGGTGGCTTCGACGACCAGGGACCCGCGCAACCCCCCGGCCGTGTCGGTGATCGTGTCCTCCAACTCGCGTATCTGGTCGAGGATCCCCTCGACGCGCGCCGCGTACAGCTCGCCTTCCGAAGTCAGCACGAGTCGGCGGGCGCCGCGTTGAACGAGCCGGACATCCAGGCGGCGCTCCAGCGCGCTGAGGCGCTTGCTGACGACGGGCAGAGAGCAGCCGAGTTCTCGCGACGCGGCCGTCAGCGTCTCGCTCGACGCGACCACGTGGAAGAACTGCAGGTCGTCCACGGCTGAACGGCTCTTGGACCAGGGGCGACCAGAACGCCGAGAGCTTTCCATGGGGGAAAACGTACCTTGCCGATTACGGGCTTGTAACGGCTGTCGCCGCTGGCCAAGGTAGGAACCAGTCGCGCCGTCACCGGAACGCCTCTGGACAGAGTGCTCGCCACCGGACTCGCGCATCGATCACGTGGACTGGGAGTGCATTCGTGCCGCAGAGTCATCGCATCGCAACGATTCCGGGCGACGGGATCGGCCGTGAGGTCGTCCCGGAGGGGCTGAGGTGCCTGCGGGCCGCCGCGGAGGTGCACGGGTTCGAACTCGACGTCACCGAGTTCGACTTCGCCAGCGCCGACTACTGGCTGAACCACGGCACGATGCTGCCCGAGAACTGGCGGGACGTACTCGGCGACTTCGACGCGATCTTCTTCGGCGCGGTCGGATGGCCGGAGGTGGTCCCGGACCATGTCTCGCTGTGGGGAAGTCTGCTCCAGCTGCGGCGGGGCTTCGACCAGTACGTCAATCTGCGCCCCGTCCGGCTGTTGCGCGGCGTACGCGGTCCGCTGCGTGACCACCAGCCGGGCGACATCGACTTCTATGTCGTGCGGGAGAACACCGAGGGCGAGTACTCCAGCATCGGCGGCCGGATCTTCGAGGGCACCGATCGCGAGACGGTGGTCCAGGAGACGGTCATGACACGGACCGGGGTCGACCGCGTCCTGCGCTACGCCTTCGAACTCGCCTCGTCCCGCCCGAAGAAACACCTGACCTGGGCGACGAAGAGCAACGGGATCTCGATCACCATGCCGTACTGGGACGAGCGCGCGACCCAGATGGCCGCCCGATACCCCGACGTGACCGCAGACAAGGACCACATCGACATCCTGACCGCGAAGTTCGTCCTCCAGCCCGACCGGTACGACGTGGTCGTCGCCAGCAACCTCTTCGGTGACATCCTCTCGGACCTCGGCCCGGCCTGCACCGGAACCATCGGCATCGCCCCCAGCGCCAACATCAACCCCGACCGCACCTTCCCCAGCCTCTTCGAGCCGGTGCACGGATCGGCGCCGGACATCGCCGGTCTGGGCGTCGCCAACCCAGTCGGCCAGATCTGGAGCGGCGCCATGATGCTCGCGCACCTCGGCGAGCACGAGGCTGCCGCGCACGTCGTGGCCGCGATCGAGAGCGTTCTGGACGAGCAGCCCGACGTGGTCACCCCCGACCTCGGGGGCACGGGGACCACGGTGGGCCTGGGCAAGGCCATCGCGGCCCGGATCACCGCGAGGTCACTCGTCGGCCACGGCGGGGGAGCGGTGGCCGACGGCTCGGCCGGCCGTGCGGTCGAAGAAGGCGCCGCGGCCTCATGAACCGACCTGTCCGCGACCCGGTCGGCCTCGAAGTGCGCTGGGACCGGCTCACCGCCGCCACCGACGAGGCGGCCTCCACCATGCTGCGCACGGCCTACTCCACCATCATCCGGGAGTCGAACGACTACACCGTCGTCCTGATGGACCGCGCGGGCCGCACCATGGCCGAGTCACGCGCCGGCATCCCCGCCTTCGCCGCCCTGATGAGTTCGCTGACCGCGCTGGTCCTCGAACGGTTCCCGGCGGACGAGTGGCAGGACGGCGACAGCGTCATCACGAACGACCCGTGGATCGCCACCGGGCACCTGCCCGACATCGCCATGATCTCCCCGGTCTTCCACCGAGGACGGCTCGTCGCGTTCGCGGGCACCGTGGCGCACTCACCGGACATCGGTGGCACACCCTCGCTGAGCGCCACCGAGCTGCTCTCCGAGGGCCTCCTGATTCCTCCGCTGCGCCTGTCCCGGGCCGGGCGGGTCGAGCGGGGTGTCAAGGACCTGCTGCTGGCGAACGTACGACTGGCGGACCAGGTGTGGGGTGACCTGGAGGCGCAGGCCGCGGCACACGCCGTGTGCCGCCGACGCGCCCAGGAGTTCCTCACCGACTTCTCCGAGCCGGACTTCGAGGCGTTCGCGGACCAGGTCCACGCGGTGACCGACGCCGCGATGCGGGCGGGCGTCCGCGACCTGCCCGACGGCGTCCACCGCGCCGCCCTGGACGCGGACGGCGTCGAAGGCCACCCCACGCACATCGAGTGCGCGGTGACCGTGCGCGGCGAGGAGGTCGAGATCGACTACACCGGCAGCTCCCCCCAAGTGCCGTTCGCGACGAACTCGACGCTGAACTACACCCGCGCCTACTCCATGTATCCGCTGAAGATCCTGCTGGATCCGTCCACACGGACCAACTGGGGCTCCTACCGCGCCATCCGGGTCACCGCACCGGAGGGCACGATCGTCAACCCGACCTTTCCCGCGCCCGTCGTGGCACGGCACCTCACCGGCCACCTCCTGTCCTGCGCGGTGTACCGGGCACTGGCTCCGGTGCTGCCCGACCGTGTCATCGCCGACAGCGGCGGTGCCCCCGCCCTGCGGGTCCGCTTCGCGGGGGTCGACGACTCCGGCCGGCCGTTCAGCCTCATGCTCTTCGCCAACGCGGGCATGGGCGCGTCCAAGGAGTCGGACGGGCTGTCCACCACCGCCTTCCCGACCAACTCCGGCGGCGGCGGCATCGAGGCCCTGGAGGCCGCGTCTCCGCTGCACTTCCTCCGCAAGGAGTTACGTGCCGGATCGGGCGGACGGGGGCGACGCCGCGGAGGACTGGGCCAGGACATCGAGGTCCGCAACCCGACGAGGCGACCGGTGCAGATGGTGCTGCTCGGAGACCGCGAGCGGCATCCGGCGCTCGGCCTGGCCGGCGGTGAACCCGGCGCCACCGCACAGGTCGTCCTGGACTCCGGCGAGCGCGTCCCACTGAAGTCGGTCTCACAGCTGGCCCCCGGCTCATCGGTGGTGATCTCCTTCCCCGGCGGCGGCGGGTTCGGCCGCCCCGAGGAGCGCGAGCCCGAGCTCCAGATCGCCGACGAGATCGCCGGCTACACCGTCCCAGCCGGCCGGCGGAACCCGCGAACAGCCCGGACGGCGGCCGGAAGCACACATGAGGAGGCGGGCCGATGAGCCGCACGGTCCGGATCGGCGTCGACGTCGGCGGAACCTTCACCGATCTGCTGCTGCACGACCCGCGCCGGGGACTGGTCCGGCCCGGGAAGCTGCCCACCACACCCCACGCTCCGAACGAGGCCATCACCGCCGGGATCGCCCGCCTGCTGGAGGAGACGTCCACGGCCCCGGCAGACGTCGCGGGCATCGTGCACGGCACCACGTTGGTGACGAACACCCTGCTGGAACGCACCGGAGCGGTCGTCGGCCTGCTGACCACCAGCGGGTTCAGCGACTCCCTCGAAATGGGACGGGAGACGAGGTTCGACACCACCGACCTGCTCGCCCGGCCGGCTCAGCCGCTGGTGCCGCGCCATCTGCGCCGCGGGATACCCGGGAGGATCACCGCGGACGGCAGTGAACTCGAACCGCTCGACGGGCGTGCCGTCCTCGCGGCGGTGCGGGATCTGGTGGACCAGGGCGTCGAGGCACTGGCCGTGGCCCTGATGCACTCCTACCGCGACGCCGGGCACGAGCACCGGGTGCGGGACCTGGTCGCGCGGGCCCACCCCGACCTCCCCGTCACGCTCTCCAGCGCCGTGGCCCCGGTCATCGGCGAGTACGAGCGGGCCGGCACCGCCTGCCTCAACGCGTATGTGCGGCCCCTGATGGCGCGCTACCTCGACGACCTGCGGGACGACCTGACCGCCATGGGCATCGACGCGCCCCTTCGCATCATGCTCTCCGGCGGTGGTGTCACGACCCTTGACGACGCCAAGCGGTTCCCCGTACGGCTGCTCGAGTCGGGCCCCGCGGCCGGGGTCATAGCAGCCGCCGCCGTCGCCCGGACACTGGGGGAGCAGGACGTCGTCTCCTTCGACATGGGCGGGACGACGGCGAAGATCGCTGTCGTCCAGGGAGGCAGGCCCAGGCTCAAGCACGACTTCGAGGCGGGCCGGGTCGACACGTTCAAGCCCGGCTCGGGGCTGCCGGTGCGCCTGACCGTCGTCGACATGATCGAGATCGGTTCGGGAGGCGGCTCGATCGCGGCACCCGACGCACTCGGGCTGCTCAAGGTGGGACCGCGCAGCGCCGGTTCGGTGCCCGGCCCCGTCGCCTACGGACGGGGCGGCGAGCGACCCACCGTGACGGACGCCGACCTCCTGCTCGGCCATCTCGACGCGGAGAACTTCCTCGGCGGCGAGATGAGGCTGCGCACCCGCGAGGCCCACAAGGCCCTGACCCGTGAGGTGGCGGGCCCGCTGGGACTCGACACCGCCGACGCCGCCGCCGGGATCGTCGAGGTGGTCACCGAAAGCATGGCCGCCGCCGCCCGCACGCACCTGTCCGAACAGGGCGCGAACCCCGCCGACTTCGCGCTGCTGGCCTTCGGCGGAGCCGGACCCGCCCATGCCTACGGGCTGGCGAAGTCGCTGAAGATCCCCCGGGTGATCGTGCCGATGCGGGCCGGAGTGATGTCCGCCTGCGGGCTCCTTGCCGCCGCGCCCACGGTCGACGAGGTCCGCAGCCTGCCGTCGCCCCTCGCCGACGTCGACTGGGACCAAGTGGCCGCGCTGTACGACGAGATGACGGCCCGCGCCACCGAAACGCTCCAGCCGGCAGACCCGGAGCTCGTGCGGGTCCGTCGTTCGGCCGACATGCGTTACCTCGGCCAGGGCTCCGAGATCGAGGTCGGCCTGCCCGAGCAGGACCTCGGCCCAGCCGGTCTCGGACGCATCCGGACCGCCTTCGAGTCCACGTACCGTGCCGTGTTCGGTCGTTCCCTCGACGGGGCCGTGGAAGTCGTGAACTGGCGGCTCTCCATGCGACTGCCCGGTCATGAGGTGTCGACGGGAGCCGGCCCTGCGCGAGGAGGCGAGGCGAACCGCGGTGTCCGGCCCGTGCGCTTCCCGGGACACGGGCTGCTCGAAGCCACCGTATGGAACCGCTACGACCTCACCCCGGGGACCGAGCTGGCAGGTCCGGCGATCTTCGAGGAACGCGAATCGTCCTGCTCCTTCGGGCCGGACTGCCGGATCCGGGTCACCGACGACCTGACCCTCGTGGCCGAGATCGACCGGTCCTGAACCCGGTCTCTGAACCCGGCCTCCCCGCTCGTCCCCGAAGAGGGCAGATGTCTCCAACCCCCCACGCCACCACCGACGACCTACCCAGCAGCTGCCCAGTACGGTGGCGGCGCGAAGGGACGACCGTATGACGACGGTGTCAGCAGGCCGGCGCACACCTACCCGGCGCATCACACTGCTGGTCGCCCTGGCGGTCTTCGCCCAGGAGTCGACCTGGAACTTCTACGAATCCCAGGTCCCGCCGCTCGTGCGCGAGCACCTCACCAGCGCGGCCGTCGTAGGCCTGCTGATGGGCATGGACAACCTGCTCGGCATCTTCATCCAGCCGTGGATCGGCAACCGGTCCGACCGAACGAGGACCTCCTGGGGCCGACGGATGCCCTACCTGGTGGTCGGGATGCCGATCGCCGCCGCGCTGTTCATCCTCATCCCGTACAGCGCGGCGTCCTTGCCGCTGCTGATCGTGGTGCTGTTCTCGTACGCCCTCGTCGCCAACACCTTCAAGCCGATCGCCGAGGCACTCGTACCGGACTTCATCGCACCCGAGCGCCGAAGCCGGGCCAACGCCGCAGTCAAGATCGCCTCGAGTGTCACGGCCATCGTCGCCGCGCTCCTCAGCATCTTCCTGGTCGACAACCATCTGAGCCTCGCGTTCGCGATCCCCGCGATCATCATGCTGATCTCGATCGGGGTGCTCGCGGCCACCGTGCGCGACAACCGGTCCCCGGCCTACCGGGCAGCGGTGGCCGAGAGCGAAGCGGCGCACAGCGCCGAGCGCACCGAGCCACGCGTCCGCGACACCTTGACCGAGATCCTCAAGGACACCGATCGCAGCCGGCTCCTGCTGCTCCTCGCGATCCTCCTCTTCGGCAGCGCGTGGGCCGCGTCCCGGTCGTTGATGACGCCGTACGGCATGGAAGCCCTGGACATGTCACGAGGAGCCGCAGGCGGTCTCTCCCTGCCCAGCGGCATCGCCTTCATCGTGGCGGCCTACCCGGCAGCCGTGCTCGCCGAGCGATACGGACGGCTCCGGGTCATGGCCGTGGGCATGTCGGTCTTCACCGGCGCCATGGTGCTGGGGACGATCGTCCCGACGCCGACGGGGGCCACCGTGGCCCTGTGCCTCGCGGCGACGGGCGGGACCTGCTTCCTGGTCAACGCGGTGGTCGTCCTGTGGAACCTCGCGCCCTCGGCACGGGTCTACGGGACCTACGCCGGCATGTACACCGTCGGCTGGGCCGGCGGCGGCTTCCTGGGCCCGGCGCTGGTCGGCGGGATGGTCGACATCACCGGATGGCCCCTGATGCTCATCGACATCGCCCTGGTCGCCTCGCTGTCGATCATCGTCGTGGCCAGGATCGGCGTGCTTCGGCGGCGCACCGCCCTGGCCCTCGCCCAATGACCAGTCCACCCCCGCGGCGCGGCGCGAGGCCGACGCCGGACGCAGCCAGAGACGAGGAACCGTGCCCCGCATCCTGATCACCACGGACTACCTACGACCCGGCGACGAGGCCGATCACCATCTCCGGGCGCACGGCCACACGACGGTGCACGCCCCGCTGGTCGGCACCCGCGGTCACGAGCAACTCGTCGCCGCCCTCGACGGGATCGACGCGGCGCTGGTCGGCCACGATCCCCTGACCGCCCAGGTCCTCTCCGAGGTTCCCCGCCTGCGCGCCATCGTGCGCACCGGCGTCGGCCACGACTCCATCGACGTCGTCGCCGCGGCCCAGCTCGGCATCACGGTGAGCAACCTGCCGGGAATCAACGCCAACGCCGTGGCCGAGTACACCCTCGGTCTGCTGCTGGCGGCCGCGCGGCGCCTGGTGCAGAGCGCGACCGGCGTCGCCGCCGGCCGGTGGCCGAGACAGGACGGTCACGAGCTGCGTGGGGCGACGCTCGGCCTCATCGGATACGGGGCGGCAGCGCGCGCCGTGGTGCCGCTGGCGCGGGCCTTCGGCATGGAGGTGCTCTGCACGACCGGCGTGCCGCAGGACGAGCGGTCCGACCCGTCGGTGCGTTTCGTCGCGCTCCCCGAACTGCTGGCGGCCTCCGACTACGTCTCGGTGCACACCGCGCTGACGGACCGCACACGCGGTCTCCTGGACGCCTCCGCCTTCCGGCGGATGAAGCCGACAGCGGTGCTGGTCAACACCGCGCGGGGGGCCGTCGTCGACGAACAGGCCCTCGCCGACGCCGTGCGCACCGGCGAGATCGCCGCGGCGGCCCTCGACGTGGTGAGCGAGGAGCCGCTCCCGGCCGACAGCCCGCTGCGGGACGTCGAGGGAATCGTCGTCTTCTCCCACCTCGCTGGGCAGACCGCCCAAGCCCGCGCCGCCGCCGGCCTCGAGGGCGCGGCCGAGGTGGTGGCCGCCCTCGCGGGCCGCCCCCGGTTCGCGGTGAACGCCCACCTGCTGCCCCACGCTCCCCCTGCCCGGCGCGACGGGTGACACCCGCCCGCCACGTGCCCGGTACCGACAAGAAAGAGGAACATGGACAACGAACGGGTCGACCAGGTCAAGGTCCTGGCACCGACCGGCATGCTCGGAGCCGGCTTTCCCGAGGCCACGATCGAGCGCGGTCTGGCGCTCGGCGCCGATGTCATCTCCGTCGACGGGGGCAGCACCGACTCCGGTCCCTACTACCTCGGCGCGTCGCAGCCCAAGACCACCCGTGCCGCGGTCGCCCGTGACCTGCGGGTCCTGCTCAAGGCGGCGGCAGGCGCCGGTATCCCCCTGATCGTGGGTTCGTGCGGCACCAGCGGAACCGACTCCGGCGTCGACTGGGTCGCCGGCATCGTCGCCGACATCCTGGCGGCCGAGGGACTCCGGCTGAAGGTGGCGCGCGTCTACAGCGAGCAGGCGACCGGCGCGCTCCTGAAGTGCCTGGACGAGGGCCGGATCCATGCCCTGCCTCCGCTGGGCGAGCTGGACCCGCAGACGCTGCGGAGCTGCACACACATCGTCGGCGCCATGGGGCACGAGCCCATCGTCGCCGCGCTCGAGGCCGGTGCGCAGGTCGTGCTCGCCGGCCGCGCCACGGACACCGCCATCGCCGCCGCCTACCCGCTGATGAAGGGGATGCCGGCCGGGCCGACCTGGCACGCCGCCAAGATCATCGAGTGCGGTGGGCAGTGCACCAGCGATCCGCGCGCCGGTGGGGTGCTGGCCACCGTCGACGCCGACGGCTTCACCATCGAGCCGCTCGATCCGACGGTCGCCTGCACACCGATCCTGGTCGCCGCCCACATGCTCTACGAGACGGTGGACCCGTTCCTGATGCGCGAACCGGACGGCACCCTGGACGTCCGTGAAGCCGTCTACACCGCCCTGGACGACCGCACCGTGCGGGTCGAGGGTTCGCGGTTCCATGTCGCCGACCAGCACACCATCAAGCTCGAAGGCGCCCGGATCACCGGCTACGAGACGATGTCGTTCAGCGCGATCCGGGATCCGCACATCCTGGCGAACATCGACGGCTGGGCCGATCTCATGCGCACGATGATCAGGCAGCGGGTGGAGCAGACGCTCGGCATCGGCGACGACAAGTACGCCTTCGACCTGCGCCTCTACGGGCACAACGCCATCCTCGGGGATCTGGAACCGGCAGTGGGCCCGCCTCGCGAGGTGGGAGTCATGCTCCTCGTCAACGCACCGGACCAGAGCACCGCCACCGCCGTCGCGAAGATCGCCAACCCCCTGATGCTCCATCTCCCGACAGCCGACATGGACTACCTGCCGAGCCTGGCGTTCGCCACCTCACCGGCCGAGGTCGAGCGCGGCCCGGCGTACGAGTTCGTGCTCCACCACGTCGTCGACACCCTCACCCCCACCGAAATGTTCCGCACCGAGTTCGAGGAGACCTCCCCCCATGGCTGAGACCGCCCCCACCACCCTGGGCGACCTGGCGCACGAGGTCCGGTCCAAGAACGCCGGGCCGTTCTGGGTCACGATGGAGCTGTTCATGCGTGACGCGGACGGCTATCGCATCGCCGCCGACGAGACGTTCCTCAACGAAGGCACGGTCGCCCGGCTCTACGGCCTCGACGAGGCCGACGTGCGGATGTTCCGCATCCCGTCGCTGAACGTCGTCAAGATCTCCTTCCCGCGTCCCGTCAGCCAGGCGTCGCTGCGCGACCGTGACGTCCACTCCGGTCAGCACCACGTGCCGCTGGCGCTCCTGCCCGTACCCGCCACCTGACACCCGCCCTTGACCGGTCCACCCCCCACCAGCACCTGAAGGAGCAGTTCCTTGAACACACCCGCCGTGCCCGAACCCGGTACCCCTCGTCGGGCCCGCGGCCGCCGTTCGGCCATGCTGACGGCACTGGTCGCGGCCGCGGTCGTGGGCACGCTCGGCAGCGCACCCGCCGCCCCGGCCGACACGACGCGCCCCACCCCCGCCGCCTGCCCGGGCCACCTGGAGGAGAAGGCGGACTGCTACACCGGCCGGGACACCGACGGCGCGTACTACACGATGGCCGTCCCCAAGCACTGGAACGGCTCCCTCGTCGTCCACGCCCACGGCGGTCCCGACTTCTCCTACGACGAGTCCACCACCACCGAGGACCTGGAACGCTGGGCGGTGATGGTTGACGAGGGCTATGCCTGGGCGGGCTCCTCCTACCGGCGCGGCGGTTACGGAGTCAGGATGGCCGCCGCCGACACGGAGAACGCACGCCGCCTGTTCGTCGACCACTTCGGCCGCCCCGACCGCACCTACCTGCACGGCCAGTCCTGGGGCGGCAACGTCGCCGCCAAGGTCACCGAGACCTACGGCCAGAAGCGCGGCGCCTACGACGGAGTCCTGCTGACCAACGGCTTCCTGGCCGGCGGCTCACGTGGCTACGACACACGCGTGGACCTGCGGACGGTCTACCAGTACTACTGCCGCAACCTGCCTCGGCCCACCGAACCGCAGTACCCGCTGTGGCAAGGACTGCCCGCGGACTCCCCGATGACACCCGACGAGGTCCACGGCCGACTCCAGGAGTGCACCGGCATCGACTCCGACCCGGCCGACCGGACCGCCGAGCAGCAGCGCGACCTCGACGACATCCTGGCCGTCACCCGCATACCGGAACGCTCCCTGGCCACGAACATGCAGTACGCGGCCTTCCTCGTCCGGGACATCGTGTCCCACCGGCTCGACGGCCGTAACCCGTTCAGCAACCGCGGGATCCACTACGACGGTTCGCACGACGACAAGGCGCTCAACGCCGGCGTGGCGCGCTTCTCGGCCGACCCCACCGCCCGCCGCGACCTCTCCTACGACAGCGACCTCACCGGACGGATCGCACTCCCCGTCCTCACCCTGCACGCGATCGACGACCCCCAGGTCTTCGTCGAGCACGAGGCGGCCTATCGCGCCGCGGTCCAGGCCGCCGACCGAAGCGAGAACCTCGTCCAGACGTTCACCAGGGAGAGCGATCACAGCGCGCTCAGCACCGCCGAGTACGCCAACTCCCTGGCGGCACTGGACACCTGGGCACGCACCGGCCGGAAGCCCACCCCCACCTCGATCGCGCGTTCGTGCGGCGCGTTCGACGCCACCTACGGTGGTGGCTGCTTCTACGATCCGGCGTTCCGCCCCGCCCCCTTCGCCACCCAGGTCCGCCCCCGGCCCGGCGGCCTCCACTGGCCCGCCATGTCCGCCGCGCAGGAACAGGCGTGGAGCCGCATCGAGGGCGTGGGCATCGCCCCCTGAAGCCGCTCGGCGGGTCCCGAACCCCTCGCTCCGACACCACCGCCTCACCGACGACGACGATGTCGGTGATCCGGCTGGTGCTCCCGACGACTCAGGAGAGTCCCATGCCCCTGGCCGACGACCTCAGTTCGTACGCCGTGTCCCTGCGCCACTCCGATCTCAGCGCCGCCGCCATCCACACGGTCAAGCAGCGCCTCGTCGACAGCATCGGATGCGGACTCGGCGCCTTCGACGCCCTCCCCGCACGCAACGGCCGAGCGTTCGCCGCGGCCCACCCCTCCACGGCGGCCACCGTTCTGGGAACGACACAGACCACCACCCCGGACGTCGCCGCCTTCGTGAACGGCACGATGATCCGGTACTTCGACTTCAACGACGGATACATCGGCAAGGAAGTGGGGCACCCCAGCGACAACATCGCGGCATGCCTCGCGGTCGCCGAGTCGCAGAAGGCGTCCGGAGAGGACCTCGTCCTCGCCATCGTGCTGGCCTACGAGATCCAGTGCGCTTTCCAGGACGCGGCCGCCCTGCACACAAGAGGGTGGGACCACGTCAACTACGTGCTGGTGTCATCGGTCGTCGCCGCGGGCCGCCTGATGGGGCTCTCGCAACGACAACTGACCGAGGCGATCAACATCGCGGTGAACGGCCACATCGCGTTGCGGCAGGTGCGTGCCGGGTCCCTCTCCCAGTGGAAAGGCTGCTCGGCCCCGAACGCGGCGCGGAACGCAGTCGTCGCCGCGCAGCTCGCCCGGCACGGCTTCACCGGACCGTCGCCCATCTTCGAGGGCGAGATGGGGTTCATGAACCAGATCACCGGTGTCTTCTCCCTCGACGTCGGTGAGTTCGGCAACCGAGACAACCAGTCGTATGCCGTTTCCCGCACTCTGACGAAGATGCTGCCGACGAACGGCGAGATGCAGACGGCGGTCTGGGCCGCGCTGGCCGTGCGGGACAGGATCCCGGACACCGAGGAGATCGCGTCGGTCCAGGTCGACACCACCCGTGTCGGCTACGCCTTCCTCGGCAAGGATCCCGACAAATGGCGCCCCACCACACGGGAAACGGCCGACCACAGTCTTCCCTACACGGTGGCGCGGGCGTTGCTCGACGGCGAGATCACCACCGCGTCGTACAGCGATGAGGCCATCGCGGATCCGGTGGCTCTCGACCTGATGAAGCGCATCTCGGTGCGGGAGGACCCGGCGCTGACCGCGATCTTCCCGGAGTACATTCCCAACCGCGTCACCGTCACGCTCACTTCGGGTGAGGTGGTGACAGAGGAGGTTCGCGACGCCCCCGGTGGCGCGCGCGTCACGATGACCGACCAGCAGTTCGAGGAGAAATTCCACGGCCTGCTACGACCGCTGGTCTCCGACAGCCGGCGCGAGGACATTCTCTCCCTCATATGGAACGTCGAGCAGCTGGCGGACCTGTCACCGCTTCTCACGGCCATGACGCTGGACACCACGAAGGAGTAGTGGCTGGTCACCGTTCAGCCAGACCCGGCGGCGCCATGGCGGTCCGGCGCACGGAAGGAACGTTCGCGCTCAGAGACGTGCGCCGGCATGCTCGGCAGCGTCACCGTGACGCCTCGACCAACTTGCTCGCCTTCCCGTCAACCACTGCTCGGCAGGAGCCCGTTGGGGCGGACCGCCCAGCCGCCGGGGAGACCATGGTCGCGGTGCGGCGGAACTCGCTCGGGTTGAGGCCCCGGACCCGTTTGAACGCCGCGCTGAACCCGAACGGGTCGGAGTAACCCACCGCGCGGGCGATGTCCGCGACCGTCGCGGACTCCTGCGCGACCAGCAGGTCTGCCGCGAGCGTCATGCGCCAGCGGGTGAGGTAGGTCAGCGGCGGTTCGCCGACCAGGTCGGCGAACCGCTTGGCCAGCGTCGAACGCGACACCCCGGTGCGCTCGGCCAGCGCGGCGACCGTCCACGGTGCCGCCGGTTCGGCGTGCAACAGGCGCAGCGCGTCGCCGACCACCGGGTCCCGCTGGGCGGCCCACCAGGCCGGAGGCTCGCCGCCCGGCCGGTCGAACCACTCGCGCAGCGTGCACACCAGCATCCAGTCCAGCAGCCGGTCGAGCACCGCCTGCTGGCCCGGCGCGTCGACGGCGACCTCGGCGGCGAGGTGGTCCAGCACGGCGTCAGCCGTCCCCCCGGCGTCCACCCGCAGCACGACGGGCAGTGCGTCCAGCAATCGGTGACTGATCTCGCCGTGCAGCGGATAGGCGCCGACGATCAGGGTCGTCGTACCGCGGCCGTCAGCGGTGTCCCCACCGTGGTCGCTCCAGCCGCGCCGGTGCCGCGTCCCGCCCCGTTCGGGGGCCGCGCAGTGTTCGCCGCACGCGATCGGTTCGGCCCGGGTGCCGACCTCGTCGACGAAGGCGAACGTCACCGGGCCGCGCACGACGATCGTCTCGCGGGCCCGCAACGGCTCGGGCCGATGACCCTCCGGCACGATCCAGCCCGCCCCGGTGAGGACGGTGCACAGGGTCAGCGGCGCACCGTCCACGAAATGAAGCGCCCAGGGCGGCGACAGGGTCGAACTGCCGAACAACGAGCCATGAGCTCGCACCCCACGGATCAGATCGCTGAACACGTCCACCTCAGCGAGGTTAGACGAATACACAGGCAATTCGGCTTCCCACCCATGGGCTCGTCCGAGTCGACCGTGTTCAATCAGCAGCATGAGCAACGGCACCGCCCTCGTCCTCGGCGCTGGAACGAGCCGCCCTGCGACCGCTGAACGTCGATCGATCTCGCCGACACCGCGGCCACGATCCTGACCGAAACCGGCGGCACGCCGGACGGACCTTCCCCTCGCGTACCAGAAAGACCGTGATGAGCAACGACACCCTGACCCCCGAGGACCTCGCCTTCCTTCGACGCCCCCTGTACGGGTTCCTGTCCGTGGCCGGGGGACCACTCCCGCCACAGCCCCGACCGGTGTGGTTCGAGGCCACTGCCGACGGCACGATCCAACTGTTCACGGCCCCCGACTCGCCCAAAGTGCGACGCCTGAGCCGCGACCCCCGCGCCTCGCTCGTCGTCGCCGCCCCAGTGGGCGAACGCGAGCGCTGGCTGTCGGTCACCGGCCGCACCACCGTGGAACCCGACGGAGCACACGACCTCTGCGCCCGCCTGGCCGCTCGCTACTGGGACCTCGACGACCCGGCCCGCGCCGACGCGCTCGCCGCGATGTCGGCCACGGACCAGGTCCGTATCGTCATCCATCCGGAGACAGTGAGTCGCTACATGAACTGAGCCGCGCACCGCCGGACCGGTAGCCTGCGACGGGCCGACGCCGCCCTGCCCTCGCGGTGGCCGCGCGGTCCGATGCGTGACCGGGCCACGTGACGTGTGTCGTCGGTACAGCCCCTGAAGCGGCGGACCATGCTGCTCGACCACGCCGGGGGAGGGCGTCGGTGTGTGGTTGCCGCGAGCGTCAGAGGATGCTGGGCAGACCTGTCAGATGCCGCAGTTCGCCGAGGACTTGGCGGTTCCCACGGAAGTGGACGGCTCGCCAGCCCTGCCGTCGGGCCGCGGCACAGTTGCCCGGGAGATCGTCGACGAGCACGCACTCCTCAGGGGTGACACCGGCCGTCCTGGCCGCCAGATCGAAGATCTTCGGGTCGGGTTTGCGGAGGCCCACCTTGCACGAGTCGATGAGACAGTCGACCTCGCCGGCCGGGGCGACGATCGCCCTCCAGTACGGCTCCCACTCGACGACGTTGTTCGACAGGATGCCCACCCGGAACCCGTTGTCGCGGGCGTTGCGCAGGGCGCCCACCATCACCGGGTTGGCCGTGACGCCGTCGAACCACTGCTCGCCGAAGCCCTCCAGGCGGGCGCGGCTCAGATCCAGCTCCGGGTGACGGCTCGTCAGGGCACGGCGGAGGCGACTCCCCCACTCGGCCTCGGTGAGGGCGGCGATCTCGACGGGCGCCAGGGTCGGCATGCCCATCTCGTCCCCGACCTCCTTCATGGCGGCCTGAAGGTGCGCGGGCAGGATGCCGGTCCTGCGATGGTAGGCGTCGTACAACTCGTCCAGAGGTGGCGAGAGTACGCCGCCGAAGTCGAACCAGATCATGGGCAGGGGCATACAGAGGGTCCTCCTGTCAGAGCGGTATGGGCTGAGCCGGCCACGAGGTCGTGCGGCACGACAGGCCTGCCGTGTCAGGCGGAGGGTTCAGCAGGCATGGGGTGCCGAGCCTGGGCCGGGGCAGGGATGAGGAACTGGCCGATGGGGCTGGTGCACCGCAGGGCGACCTCGGCTGTGGAGATCACGGCCGTCTCCTGGAGCATCTCCATACGGAAGACGGCCGCGCCCGGCGTCGCCCGGTCCTCGACCAGTTCGGCTTGGCACACCGTGGGGAGTTCGAACTCACCGAACCGTGTGAAGGCGGCTGCGCAGTTCGTCAAGGTCAACCGCCGGGGCGACAGGCCCAGCAGTTCGTGGGCCGCGTACAGGGCGGTCTGCCGGTACGCCTCGAAGAACAGCGCACCGGGGATGTGGTCGAGTGGGTGGTCGAACAGAGCCGGATGCGTCTGGTCGACGATGACCTGAGCCACGACCTGGCGGCCGACGGCCTCCGCCTCCGCCAGGACGACGTTGTCGGGCGAGCTCCGCCCGACCGCGGCAGGGCTGAGCCGGCGGACGACGGAGCGCGGGCGCGGAGTCACCAGATCGAGGGCAGCACGGCCGCGTTCACGCAGCTCGTCCCACGCATCGCCGGGCATCCACTGGATGGTCATGGTCATGGATGCGGCGTCGTGGCCGTCGACAGACAGCCGCATCTCCAGGGTGACGCCGACGAGCTCAGCGCCGCGGTGCTTCTCACCCGTGATGGTGACGGTCAGCAGCCCCCGTCCAGGCAGCCGCCCGATCTCCAGAGCTTCGGTGTCGAGGACGGCCAACTCGCCGGAGTTGAAGCTGAACTTGCGGTCCAGCGGGACGGCGCAGTGTTCGTGGGCGATCAGGATGGAGGTCTGTCGGAACACTTCGAGCAACAGAAGCGGGTCGTAGGCGACCGGAGTCACCAGGTGGTCGCTGTAGTAGCTGTGGACACGTGGCAGCTGCGCCGCGACGAGGAATTCGTTGTCGGGGCGGCGCTGAGTGTCGGTCAGAAACACCTCGCAGATAGCGGCGCGGTGGACGAGCTGCCGGGAGACGGTTACCGCATAGGACAGGCCATGATTTCCCGAAACAGACATGTCTTGGCACTCCCTCGAACCGCGAATATTGAAAAGAGCAGTGGTTCATCTACGGACCATCATTACGCGTGCCGGGTCGGCACAACCAGGGGACGAGAACCCCCGCCATTGGTGCCCGACGGGAACGGTTCGGGCTTTTCCGCGTGGGAAAACAACCTTGTCAAAGCGCACATGACGGAGGCAGGAAGGATTGCCGGTCTGATGGATCCCTTGTCGGGCGAACCCCTCTGACCGAGGGGCGAGCAGCGCGCGGAAACCAGTGCGCTCACTGGTGTTTGTCTGCGGCTGGAGAAAAGGGAGTTGAACGCCCGTCACGGCGAGGTCGTCACGTGACGCGCCCTGCCCGAAGCGTGGGGTACATGTTCATCGCTACGAACCGACTGTCTGTGCCGGCGGCCCCGCGCCGGAGAATTCGAAGCCTGTTTCCGGCACAACATGCGAGCGAACCCCTCAGCCTGGCGTGAAGGCACTGCGGCCGCTCGTCATGTGCCGAAGGAGTGGTACCTCGCCAACGGCGCCGACGACTCACAGCGCGTCCCATCAGGACTTCTGCTGGTCGAAGATCTGTGTGCCGAGCACGGTGAGCAGTTCCAGTTTGGCGACCGAGTCGGTTCCGACAGCGGGGGTGAACCAGAGCAGTCGCTGACGTCCGTCCTCGCTGAACAGGTTCAGACAATTGACCTCAAGCAGTCCGAGCTCTGGATGTATCAGACGTTTTCTGTCGTGGCGTCGGAACGAAACATCGTGCTGGGCCCAGTGTTCGGAGAACTCGGGACTGCGCGCGCTTAGTGCCGTGACCATCGAACGGACATCAGGGTCACTGCCGCGCCGGGCCGAGGCCGCACGCAGGTCGGCCACGAAGGAGCGGGTGTGCTCGGCATGGTCCTCGGGCGGGTAGAGCGCCCGTGCTTCCGGGTCGGTGAACCACCGGTACAGGAAGCTCGCGGTCCATCCGGTCGTGGACGGCGGTGGACCGAGCAGCGCACGGGCCGCCGGGTTCTGTACGAGCATGACGCGCAGATCGGTGACCACCTGGGCCGGTGTGTCCCCCAGGCGATGCATCAAGTCCAGCATCCCCGGGTGGACGTGGTCGGCCGGACTGCCGGACGGGGGCAGGGGACGGCCTGCCAGGGCGAAGAGGTAGTCGCGCTCGTCCCGGCTCAGTCGGAGTGCCCGGGCGAGCGCGGCGAGCATCTGCTCCGAGGGTTGGACACCCGCCCCGCGCTCCAGCTCGATGTAGTAGTCGACCGAGACACCGGCCAGCTGAGCGACCTCTTCACGGCGAAGACCCGGTACACGGCGGCGCGGCCCGGTCGGCAAGCCGACATCCGCGGGGCGGATGCGATCACGGCGTGACCTCAAGAAGCCGCCCAATTCCGAAAGATTCACACCACCACCCTGACCTGAACGCACCCGGCGTTCCAGGGGTTGCCGACCCCTGGATGAGCGACCCCTGGTAGCCGGGGGCCCATCGTGGACGGCGGACCGTTCAAAGGAGCAACCCGCGAGTGGGAGTACCCCCCGAGCCGCCGTCGTGACCGGCGGCTCTCGTGGCATCGGCCGTAAGGCGGCGCGCTGTCCATTGGATGGCGAGAGGACCGCTGGATCAACGGCCAGGTCGTCCGGGGCAATGGCGGAGCCATCTGAGGCTCACCGTGATCACTGGCGCGTCCAGCGGCTCGCTGTCGTGCGCGTCAGCGGACGGTCGCTGCGATCGGGCGCGCCGACGGCATGTGGTCCAGGCGCACCCGCACATGGGCACCTGGCCGGCATCTGCCCTGGCCAGGCGCCCTCTCTGCGCTTAGAAGAAGCCCAGCTTCTTCGGAGAGTACGACACCAGGAGGTTCTTGGTCTCATGGTGGTACACGCCCACCGTCGCCCCTGACCTGCGACAAGAGGTGGAACCGTCTACCGCAGGGCTGAGCTGGTCCGCACCTGGTCCGGATCTTGGTACGCGGGCTGTGGTGTTGGCGTGCGAGTACTGCGGTACGACATGGCACAGGTTGTAGAGACCGTCTTTGGGCGTCCACGTGGTCCGAAACGATGCAGTTTGCGTAGGCGGATTCCCTGAGGTCCGGGAGCGTCTACGGGGTTGGTGACACGAGCGTGACACGTGAGGCACCTCTGGCGGTCTGGTTCGACGGAGGATTCAGGTGCAGACGGGGACCTGATACGACGGGCCTCGTCGGCTTACTCCGGCGAGGCCCGTCGTGCACTTGTTAAGGCCGTCCTGGAAATGCTCCGCTTCGGAGTTCATGCCGATCGATGCCATCTCCTGGCTCATACGTTCCGGGTGCACCTTCGGGGTCTGCTCACCACAGGGCGTCCTGCTCGGCTGACGGCTTGAGGGTCTGAGGTGTCGCGGCAGGTGCACTCGCGTCTTGTTGTTTATGGCGCGAGGTTCCGTCGTCAAGGCGTCCGCGTTGCGTAGCTGTCGGACGGCGTCGATCACTTGGGCGGGCCGGTAGACGGTGTCCAAGAGGGCGTATCGGTTGAGCTCTGGGATGGTTCGCCCGTCGGGAGCTGCGGAGATGAAGTCGCGCAAGATGCGTCGCAGCGGAGCCGTATCGGGTTCGAATACGAAATCCAGCATCTGCCGTTGGGTGTCTCTGGGGTCGCGGTAGAGGACGCCGTAGGAAGGGCCCACCTTCCACATGGCGTCCTTCATCTTCTCCAGTCCCAGTTCGTGCTGGGCGCCGAAGATCAGGTAGAGCTTCCTGTTGCCCTCGTTGATCATTTCGAAGTACAGCGTGTGTGTGAAGCCGGCCTGGCGTAGCGTCGCTCGGTATTACTCGCGTAGGAACGTGAACTTGTGCGAGGAAGGCTGCTGGAATACGGCTTGCCACTGCTGACTGCCGAAGGCTGCGTCGCCGAGTTGGCGGTGGCCGTCGTGGTTCTCGGTGAACCGTGTGGGGAAGGCGGGCTCGAAGGTCACCATCACTTCGGTCCTGGGATGATGCCCCAACACCGCAAAGCGGGACTCCGCGGGCCCTGTCGGTCCATGAGCACTTCGACAAACGCAAGGTCGAACTCGGCTCCTGCGGACGCCCCTACGGCACGCCCTGCGCGCACGAGCACGCCTGCTTCTCTGAACCACGCGAGGCGGCCCTGCCGCTTCCTCCTGCCGGTGGCCGGCATGACCGTCCCTAGTCAATCGTGGTGGTACGTACATGCGGCGAAGCGTCGGAGAGAAACCTATCGAGTACCAGACGGGCCTTCTCCCCCGCCTCGCGCGGTCCCGCTCGTCCTGCGCCACATGAATTTCGGTCGTGGCATCAAGAGCTTCCTGGGCCAGCTGACTCAAGACGGAATCGCCGCAGATGAGGCGGACACGGCATAGCGCTGCTGTCGCGTCCGCCCGCCGCTGATAGGACTCTTCACGAGCGCTGATGAATTGAGGGCTATTCGGGTCAGCCTGCTCCAGGTGCCAACGGTCGTTCTGACTACGGCGGAAGTCGGTGAGGGACGCTGCGAAGGCGCTGTAGGCGGCAACTCGTTCGTGCCAGAGCTGTTGGTCTCGGGTAAATCGTTCCGCCTGCCGGGTGATATGTCGTTGAAAGAGGAAGGTGAGGGTGGACCCGGCCAGTGTCGCGAAGACGGCGACGAGGCTTGTGAGGGCAGTATTCATGTCCTCATGCTCCGGCTTGAGCCTTGCGCGCGGCGGCGAAGACGGCCCTTCGGGCACTGAACGGGTCGTGGGTGGCGGGCAGCCATGGGTGGGTCGCCAGGGCGGCGGCCAGTCGCCTGCACTCTTCCTGGGCTGCGAGCCACTGCTCTCGTTCTGCGTGC
Organism: Streptomyces gottesmaniae; assembly: GCF_031845845.1. NCBI lineage: Bacteria > Bacillati > Actinomycetota > Actinomycetes > Kitasatosporales > Streptomycetaceae > Streptomyces > Streptomyces gottesmaniae. The sequence goes on along the minus strand of NZ_JAVRFJ010000010.1, from coordinate 211,837 downwards.
GTGATCTCGATTCGCCCCGCCGCGAGGTCCGCTCCCGCCGGGAGGGTGTCGGCGAGTGCATTCAGGCGCTGAAGGGCGGAGTCCAACGTCAGCCTCGCCGCCACTACATCGCCGGGAATCTCCCAGCCGTCCACGTTCCACGTGGACCTGTACTCCGGCGGCGGCTCCCTCGACAGCCAGTCGGAGGCATCGATGGGATCGCCACTGTCACGGGGCCGTGCGAGTTCCGCGCGGATCCCGGTGTCCTCGCCATAGTGGCAGTGCGGGTCGGGTGGGAGCGGCTCGGCGGGGAGGAATGCGGCGGTCGAGTCGGCAGCCGATGCCAGCAGATAGGGATTCGGTTCCGGACGCCCCTGGAGGAACTCGGCCTTGTCCGATGGCTTCACCCACATGTGCCAGCCGCGCCGTCGCCCGGTGCGCGCTTGCATGAACAGCGTCACGAGCTCTCCCGTGGCCGTCATGCGTACTATGTCGTCGTAGTGCGCCTGGGTTGATTCCCATGTGGCGTGCCAACCGCCACAGCGCGTACCAGTCTTGGGGCATTCGCGTTGGGTGGTCCAGTCGCAGCGGACCATGCGCAACGCCTTCACGCCTCCTCGTACGCGCAAGGCGTCTCGGCTGCCCACGTCCTGCCATCGCTGGACGTTCAGCCTGGCCCAGGGCGCTCGATCGATGGCGAGCGAGTTTTCGTTCGTCACGAGCCACAGCGGTGTGAGGCCGTCGTTCACCGCGGTGCGCGTCCTGCTGTCCACAGACCCGCTCGCGATCGGTGAGATCTGGATCTCGTAGCCGATCTTCTTTCCGCTGGCCCCGGCGACCGTTACGTCAGTACGACGGCGACCATGTACGGCTCGGTCTTCGACGGTGACGCCGAAGCCGTCTCGGCTGGCTGTTTCGGCGGTGTGGCTCTTGAGCGCCTTGTGCAGTTCGCTCTCGCCCGCCGTTTCGGGCACTTCGCCCTTGGTCACGTGCCGGGCGTGGTAGCGGCCGTTCTTCTCGACGATGGTCATGAACCCGGGGCAGACGGTGCCGTATTCATGGGCCCCGAGGCAGTAGAGAAGGTCGGGCTTGTAGTTGCGGTGAATCTCCTGCAGGAGTCCGGGGCGGTCCGGGTGGCCCAGGTCTGATGCACTCAAGTCGATAGTGATCCCGTAACCGCGATGCAGCACGTTGTGGGTCATGTTTTGAGAGTAAGTCCTGCCACTGACAACGGAGTTCGTTACCCGTCGTGGTGCTGGTCGGAGGCGGCGCCTCGGCCGACGAGCGACCCCGCCCCGTGAACGCGCCGCTTGTCTCCGTGTGCTGTTGTGATCGACCAGGATCAATTTTTGGGTTGGGGCCGGAGCCCATGCCGAGTACGTGGCCGCCCCGGCCCTGGGTGCCGACCGTCGACCTGGATGGCCTCGGGTGCGATCGTGCGGGCATCCGGTTCGGCGGGTGTACCCAGCGGGGGTGTTCAACTGGCGTGTAGACGAGGGCTATCGGCCAGTCCAATCGTGGAGCTGGGCCCATTGTCAGCGGCTGAATGCATGATGGCCGCATGACGACGAAGCCGCAGCACGATCCCCCCGAGCCGATTCCCGCAGCCGCCTCGGGGGGAGAGGACCTGGAACAACTCTGGGAAGAGATCGATGCTGGTCACAGGCTCGTGGCTCCACCTCCAGATCTTCCTCCGCCGCTCACGGTGACAGCCCCGCTGCACCTTCAGGTAGAGCAGTTGTCCTGGGAGAGCCTCGAGCATCTGGTTGTGGCGTTGGCTCGTGAGGTTGAGGGTGCAGTCCGGTCCAGGTTGTACGGCAGGAACGGGCAGAAGCAGCACGGCATCGATGTCGTGGGGTACTTCGACGATGGCAGCCTGACCGTCTATCAGGCTAAGCGCCGGCAGAGTTTCACCGCCGATGCCCTCTCGGATGCGGTTCGGATGTATGTCGAAGGAACCCGCCCCTTCGACGCCACGCGCTTCGTGCTGGTCACCACTGCCTATACCGGTGACACTGCGGTGGAGGATCGGCTCCATCAACTGCGTAAGGACTATCACCCCCTCGACATTGAACTCTGGGGCCGGCAGCAGCTCTCGGACCTGCTCTTCCCACAACGTGCCTTGGTTGACCGCTTCTTCGGGCGGGCGACGGCAGACGGGTTCTGCGCAGACGGTCCGGATCCCGCCAGGCAGCCCCATACCGTGGTGGGCTCGCCGATCCGGGACTTCACCGATCCGTTCGCTCTGGAGGTGCACCGTGTCATCGAGGCCGAAGAGAGGGATCCCGGTGACCGGCTGCCCCCGCTGCCGGCCTACATCAGCCGGGAACACGACATGCGGGTGGGCCAGCTCGTCGCACGGGCAACCGCCGAACAGAGCGCTCTGGCCGTACTTGTTGGCGACTCTTCCACCGGCAAGACACGAGCATGCTGGGAGGCTATCCAGGCGCTACCGGGCGACTGGCGACTCTGGTTTCCGATTGCTCCAAGCCCAGCAGAAGCACTCCTCAATGGCATGCCGTCCGTCGGGCCGCGGACGGTGGTCTGGCTCGACGAAATCGAGCCCTACCTGGCGTCGCCTCAGCTGGGCGAGCAGGCGGCCGCGGCGCTGCGGGAGCTACTCAAAGATCCCACCCGGGGCCCGGTCGTGGTCTTGGGAACAGCCTGGCCGGAGCACTGGGAACGGCTAACCCTGCCCCCCGCTTCAGGAGCACCGGATCGGCACCGAGAGGCCCGCCTGCTGCTTGCCGGCCACAGTATCCTCGTCCCCCGTTCGTTCGATGAGCCAGCTCTGTTGGAAGCACGCAGAGCAGCACACGGGGACCGGCGGTTGGCAGAGGCACTTCACCAAGCCAGCGACGGACGGATTGTCCAGTACCTCTCTGCCGCTTTCGCTCTCATGGAGCGCTATACCACTGCCCCGGCCCGCGTGCAGGCCGTGATCCATGCAGCAATGGATGCCCGCCGGATCGGATGCAGTGGAGCACTCTCTCGTACGCTGTTGGAACTGGCTGCCGTCGGCTATCTCACCGATGACGAATGGTCTGCCCTGAGTGAGGGTTGGTTCGACCAAACTCTCTCTGCGCTGCAACAGCCCTGCCGCGGTGCGACCAGTCCTCTCAGCCTGGTGCGCCCCCGTCCCGGTCAGGCCGCTCACGGGGAACCCCATTTTCGTCTTGCTGACTATCTCGATCACCACGGACGGTCGAGTCGGGCGACCGGGCCGGCTGCGGCTTCGCTCTGGAGTGCGCTTCCCGAACATGCAGAGGTGGATGATCTTGTCGAGCTGGCCTGGGAAGCCCGAAACCGCGGTCTCTTTCGATACTCGTTCCAGCTCCATCTGCGTGCCCACGCCGCGGGCATCGAAGGCACTGCCTGGCTCGCGGGCGATCTGATGGAACGAGCCGACCAGCACCAGGAAGCCTTGCGCTGGTATCAGGCCGCAGTCGAGGCTGGTGAGGAGGACGCCTATGCGAACCTGGTCGAGCTGTCAGAGGCTTTCGGCCAGAAGGATGAAGTAGTCGACCAGCTGACACGACTGGCCGAAGCCAAAGATGAGCTCGCGCTCTCCTGGGTCGTCGAGCTGACTGCGAACTCGCGCGGTACGGATGAGACCATCTCCTGGCTCGGCGGACTCGCCGACCGCGGTGACGCCGCTGCCGCCCGCGAAGCCGGTGAGAAGCTTCAGCAGAACGGCCGCCTGGCAGAGGCACTTGAGTTCTACCGGCGAGCAGCGCTTTCTGGCGACGCACTCGCGATCCGGCAATCCGTAGGCATGTTGTGGAACACCGATGGTCCTGACAAGGCTCTTGCTTGGCTGAACGAACTGGCTCAAGAAGGCGCCACCGACCTGATGGTCACGGCCAACACACTTGCTCAGGCTGGTCGTTCGGACGAGGCGCTCTCGTCCTTCAAGCGTGCGGCAGACGCCGGCCATGACATGGCCTTCCGCGTCGGAGCTGAACTGGCCGTGAAATGTGAAGGACTCGAGCAAGCCTCAACGTGGTTGGAGCCGTTCGCGACGGTTGGCCGGCCGTTCGCCTCGGCCGCATACCTTGACATCCTCATCGCGGCAGAACGTTATGACGACGCGCTGCGCTGGTGTCTTGAGCCCGAGAGGCGCGTGGACCTGGCGGTGCTTCACACGGCCGCCGAGCTGCTGGTCGCGTCGGGGCGCGAGGACGAGGCGCTACGTTGGCTGGGCTCCCTGGCTGAGCAAGGACATGTCTTCGCCCTCTGGCGCATGGCAGGGCTTTCTGAACAACTCGGGCGAGTTGACGAGGCAGTGTCGCGCGCGAAGAAACTCGCCGAACAAGGCCAAACCTCGGCGCTCCACCTCACGGCATTCCTCACGTCGCGACAAGCCAACGGCGAGGAGGCGATTTCATGGTACAGGAAGGCAATCTTGGCGGGAGAACCGTTCGCTATCGCCGAGATGGTGGATCTGTTGAAGGAATTAGGGCGTCATGACGAAGGCGATCGCTTGCGCAAGTATGGTTTGGAAGCCGATGGGCAGATTGCTGCCGACGCGGGCTGACCTGCTGCTGGTAGGGGTGGCTGAGCTACGGTGTCGGCATCCCGCCATCGCCGGCCGCCACGTCGACCGAGTTGTGTCAGACCCGTCCGAAAGTCGCCTTCCTGTTCGGAGAACCACATGTCAGAAACCAACGATGCGCCCGTCACTTTGGCGGGAATCGCGCGCATCGCGGGCGTTGGTCGAGCGGCGGTAAGTAACTGGCGACGGCGCCATGTCTCGTTCCCGATGCCGGTCGGCGGGACAGACACCAGCCCGCAGTTCTCCCTTGCAGAGGTCGGTGTCAGCCTTGTGGCTTATTGCAGTCGCCATTTACGACTTTGGCCACGACCAGGGTGGAGCGGCCATCGGCCTCGTGATCGTTGCCGCTGGTATCACGGCTAGTGCGGTTCGGGATCGTAAGAAGTTGATGGCCCAGCTCAAAGGGTAAGAAATCGCCTTGAGAGAGACCTGACACGGGCGAGAGTGCGCCCGTTTTTCATTTGTTAAAACCCTTTGACGACATGCGTGAACCAGAGTATAAGTTGTGGCATGATCTCGCTGACCGCGCAAGCCGCCCTCGAACTCCCCGTGGATGAACTAGCACTTCATGTCCTTGAAGACATGGTGCAGAGCAATATGTGGAACTCGTACAACTACAGCTTGCAGTACAACTCCGACGCGAGCTACAGCGGCCAGGGTGCCAAGGCGATTGCTGAAGCTGTGCAATGGTTGTCGGCGCAGGGGATGCTCGCGAGTGAGCCCGGCAACAGTAGCGCACATGCCATATTTGTGACGCGTCGAGGGCATGAGGCAATCAAGCAGGGTATTTCCACCGTGCGCAGCGTGAACAGGCTCCAAGGAGATCTGCACCCGTTGATCGAGGCCAAAGCTCGTCGTCAGTTCCTCCTTGGTGAGTACGAGAACGCAATCTTCGTTTCCATGAAAGCCATCGAGGTGCGCGTACGCCAGCTGGCCGGCTTCGGAGATGAGGTGATCGGTAGCGACCTCATGATTAAGGCATTCAAGCCTGGCGGACCGCTTGCCGATCCTGCGACCCCCTCTGGTGAGGTTGACGGCACGATGATGCTCTTCCGTGGCGCGTACGCAGTGCTACGTAACCCGTCCGGGCACCGGGAAGTGTCGTTCGACGACGTGACCGAAGCCGCTGAGGCAGTCATGACCGCGAGTCTGCTGATGCGGATGCTTGACAAGATCGAGCGCCGGCTCGGCACATGAGCTCGGTCGCCGCTCATAGTAGCCGTCACTGGTGTCTGGCGAGGAGCTGGTTGAAGAACTGGCGGAGCATGTCGGCCGCACCTTTACGGCCCAGCTCGTAGCCGCCGAACCGGTACACCTCGTAACCCTTGAGCCGCAGCCTTCGGTCCTCGGCCACCATTTCTGAGTAGAGCTTGGGAGATGCCTAATGGGACCCGAAGGTCGGTACTGAGCCCCGTTCTTGGGCGATGGCCTCGCCGTCCTTCGGGGCGCGGAGCGAGCCTTTGAGTATGCCCGGACCTTCGAGTCCTATTGACAAGACGAAGCCGCTACCGCGCCCATCGGCGTTCGTTCAAGGTGAGGCAGAGGAGTATCGACAATCGTTCCCGAGCGGTATCTCTGGTGACGGTTCAAAGCACGTTCCGTCACCGCACTCCTGGCCCACCGGCAACGCGATTCGCTGTTCGCAGTCCGAGCTGGCCGCGTGGATCACCTCTCTCCAATGCCTGAGTCTCAGTTCTGAAGCAGACCGAGGGCCGCACGGCTTGCTGGGGTTGCGAACGGCTGGTGGGATGACGTGCCTTGAGCACTTCCATTAGGGAGCACGCGCACCCTGCACAGGCTCGGAACCGGCAAAGAGCCCCGGCAGAGGAGGATCACATGGAGGTCACCGCATTACCGGCGCCCGTGTTCTGCGGGGTGGATTGGGCAGAAGATCACCACGACATTGCGCTGGTCGATGCCGGTGGGAAGCCGCTCGCCAAGCAGCGGATCAATAATGATGCAGAGGGATTTGCTCAGTTGATCGCCCTGCTGGGCGAGCACGGCGACCGCGCTGACGCCATGATTCCCGTTGCGATCGAGACGTCCCGTGGACTTCTCGTCGCGTGTCTGCGGGCCACCGGCCGCCCCGTTTATGCGATCAACCCGCTGGCGGTTGCCCGCTACCGGGATCGCCATTCCGTGGCCCGGAGGAAATCCGATGCCATCGACGCTGCGGTGTTGGCGAACATCCTGCGGACCGACATGGCCGCTCACCGGGCGTTGCCTGCGGACTCCGAGCTCGTGCAGGCCATCGCGGTGCTTGCCCGAGCACAACAGGATGCCGTCTGGGAGCGCGGTCAGGCCAGCAACAAGCTCCGCTCCCAACTGCACCAGTTCTACCCGGCCATCCTGGACGCGTTCGCTGCACACAAGCACGGCCTGTGCGCACGAGAAGCCCGGACCATCCTCGCCGCGGCACCGACACCGACCATCGCCGCAACGCTCACGCGGCGTCGGTTGCAGTCTCTACTCATGAAGGCCGGCCGAGTACGCGGCATCGAGGCTGAAGCCGACCGGCTCCATGAAGTGTTCCAGCGCGACTATCTCCACCAGCTTCCGCAGGTGGAAGCGGCATTTGGCCAGCAGACAACTGCTCTGCTCAGACAGCTCAACACCGCCTGCCTCAATGCGGATCAGCTCGAGGAATCTACGGCTGCCGCATTCGGAGAACACCCTGATGCACCGGTCATCCGCAGCTTTCCAGGTCTCGGCTCCTTAACCGGCGCCCGCGTCCTGGCGGAGATCGGTGATGACCGGACCCGATTTGCGAGCGCCGACTCGCTCAAGGCATACGCCGGAAGTGCCCCAGTTACTCGGGCAAGTGGTAAGAGCCGCACGGTCATGAGCCGGAGGATCAAGAATTAGAGGCTGGCGGCCGCTGGCTACGTGTGGGCCTTCGTATCGCTTACCAAGTCAGCAGGTGCTAGGGCCCATTACGACCGCCGCAGGGAAGCCGGCGACCGCCACGTCGCGGCACAACGCAATCTCTTCAATCGCTTCATGGGCATGCTCTTCTACTGCCTCCAGCACGGCCAGCTCTACGACGAGCTCAAGGCATTTCCGATCCCTCCGGACGATCGTTCCGCCTCTGCGGCTTGACTCTTATCCGCGTGGGATGTCTTGTCACCCTCGGCGTAGTGCTGCTTGCCGTCCACCTCCAGGACGATGCGCGCTCCGTTGGGAAGCAGCAGCAGGAAGTCCATACGCTCTCGGGACAAGACGCTGGAGCGACCACCGCGTTGCTTGTGCGTGAGCGGGTCATAGTGCAAGTACACCTGCGGGATGAGAGCAGGGTGCGAGTTGGCCTCATCAGAGGCGTACCGTTCGCAGTAGGTTCTGAACAGCAGCCGTTCCACGTGGTTGTCACCTAGGGACTCGCTCAGCCTCCCGTACAGGTCACGTGCGACCTCAGCATCGTCCGCGTCTGCAAGCCCGCCTTTATCCCGCCACCAACTGACAAGGGCTCCCCAAGAGAGGCCGGCTCGATCAAGGGGATGGTTGTAGAACAGGCAATATTCGCCGTTCTCCGTAACCTCGATGACGTTGTTGATCGAGTCTCTGAGAACTACGCGCGGCTTTGGCCCGGTAGATGCAAAGATTAAGTTCTTGAGCTCACCATCCACACCCCTGATGGATGCAGTCTGCGCGCGTTCGTCCTCCATCTCTTCCAGTCTTTCGAGGACGGGCGTAAAAAGCGCGTTCACGTAGCCCCGACGGGCAGCCCATGAGCCACCCATGTCGTTTTCTCCCCAGTACCCTCTAAAGCCGGTGAAGTTGCGAAACGGGGGAGTGAAATCTATGCCCAGACGCTTCAAGAGCGCGCGCAGCGTACGAATGACGGTTCCGCTCTGTTTGTCATCGAGCTTGGCGTCACTGCTTCGAGTTCCGTACTTCTCAAACTCATCGTGTGCTAGTTGGGTTAGTGCATAGGCGGCCTCAAGGTCATCGACGTCGTTGACAGGGCCTTGCCGGAGTTGTTCCACGAGGTCTGAGCGAAAAACCTCACTCATCCGCGCTGACTCGTTCCATGGGTCTGCTCCATCCCAAAACGCGTTCTCTTCAAGGTCGAAAAAGTCACTTAGTTGCATGATCTAAGTTTACTTAAAGTCCCAGGTCGTGAACAGAGTGCAACCAGAGTCATGGCGAGGCTAGGTGCTGTCGCGGTGCTCGCGCGCGGCGGTTGGCGGCAAGACGGTAGCCACCGGCCCTGGCCGTGCACTTCGTGCGCAGTAGATGCCGCACCGTCGGAAAAGGTGCAAAGCATGTCAGAGCTATCAGTTAATCCATTCTCGGGCAACGTTCAGCTATGGCCAAGGGTTGCTCTTTCATCCTGAAAAGTTCATAATCTCCGTCAAAGATCAACAGGAGATAGCTAATGACCGACGAGCGCCAGGTTTCGCGCCGGCAAGCACAGTCGCAGCGCGTTTCTTTCACTGACCCGATCGTGATTGCCAATACTCCGCAGCGCCGCTTCGAAGTGCTGCCGCAGTACATCAAGCGCACGGATGGCGACAAGGTGGCGGCGAAGCTTCTCTATCATAAGAAGCGCGAGGGGCGGATTTTCGGTCTCTTCCCTGTGGAGTTCACCCTGAACCACGAGGAAGTCAAAGAGCTCAAGCGGGTGCTAGAAGAGAGCTTGGCAGTTGCTGAGGGGCGTCAAGATGGTGACTTTCTGGTCCTCCGTCTCGATGGTACTGGTACCGGTCTCTCGGGCCGGGACCCGATAGCTGTTGGTAAGGCCATCGCCCCGCTTGTGGCTGACGAGGACGTTCTGCGTTCCCTGGCAGGTACCGAGGATGGGGCGGAGCTCCTCAAGGGTGTGCAGTCCAGTGTGCGTCTGACGGAACTGTCGCTAGCCATCGATCAGTTGCGGACCAACCTGGAGAGCGGCGAGAAGAAGGAACAGACGTACCAGGAGTGGTGTGAGCGCCATGGCTGGGTCTTTGGCAACGCATACACCATGCGTGATGAGGTGCGGACCATCGCGCTGGGCGACTCCGTAGACGGCTTGCTGGCGCAGACTGCCAACGGACTGCGAGACATCTTCGAGCTCAAGCGCCCGGACATGCCGGTGATCTCCTACGACAACACGCACAAGTGCTGGTTCTGGAGCCGTGACGTCTCAATGGCGATTGGGCAGTGCCACCGCTACCTTGATGCGCTGCATGAAGCAGCCGCCAGGGGTCTGCGTGACCATCCTGAAGTGGTCGCCTACCATCCACGCGCCATCTTGATCATTGGCCGCTCTCACGACTGGCCGGCAGAGCAAGTTAAAGCGCTGCATGGACTCAACGCACGCCTGCACGGCATCAGCGTCATGACCTACGACCAGTTGCTTTCTCAGGCCGAGCAGCTTTTGAGCACGTTGAGGGGGTAGCGCTGTGCGCAGTGATGCGTTGGAGCATGAGACGGAGCGCGTGATCGCGGCGTGCCGGGCGATGATTTCAGAATACTGTGCATGGGATAGTAAGCGAGTTAGCGGCGAAACAGCTTCGTCCATGTATGGCGATATGTTTGAGTTCGTCAACCTGCGCATAGAGACGGCCGAAAGTTGCCTCCTTCTCATTGAGAACGACAAGATTGCCGACTCCCTCGGACTTAGTCGCTCTCTCCTTGAGCACTACCTTCTCTTTCTCCTGATGTGTCGCGGTAACAGGTACTTCCAACTGGCCGACCTTTCGAGTGAGCGCTTGACTGAAGGGCAGTTCAAGGCACGGCTGCGTGAGGAGCAAGAAGAACTTGCGCGGCTTCGGGCGGAAGGGAAGTCAAGCTGCCTTGAGGTCAGGAAGTACCGACGGGCGAAGCATAGAATCATGTATGTCTACGAAGGTCTGAAGGACCGAGACGACCCGGACTTCATGATTCCTATTCACTTCTTCCAGTTCCAGGAGTTTCGCCCCGAAGTGATGCGCCTCAAGGAGGAGAACTACTTCCAGTACTACGAGCCGGAGACTGAGACCAAGCAGGCGATACGAGGTCAGCAAGATGAAGCTGCCTGGCGATACAAGCATTACCTGTCGTACGACGCCTTGCTACAGTGCCTTGAGCTCAATGACCTGGCTGACCCGGCCGTGATTTACCGGATTGAGGCTCATTACACATTCCTCGGTAAGTTCCTGCATCCCACTCATGGCGCAGTTAGAGACCTCCATGAGCGCAGCAACTGGCATAACGGTCAAACTGGGGTTGGCATTGGCCAGCCGTACACAGACGCGGCGAAGCTCCTCGCGGCTCTCTATATCTGTTTCTGCGTGGCTAGCCTGCTAGGAGAAGTGGCTGGGGTTGTTGACCGAGCTCCCGCTAAGTACTACACAGATTCCGGAACGGCCGACTTGTGGTCGCTAATTCGGGCAGTCTCCGTGGACTATCCGTACTTCTGGTTCCTCTTCAACGATGCGCCACTGTATGACCGATACCTGTATTGCATCCATCATGCTGACGAGGCTGACCTCGTTGAGTGGGGTGGCTACGCCGGCGTCCCTCTAGAACGCGTCCCGTTCAATCAGCACATTTACTCTCACTTTCGTGGTGGCTTGAACGGCTGGTCGAACATTCGGTGGGGAAGCTACAACCCCGCTGTTCACTGAGCTTCTTCAGCGGTGCCGTTACGGGGTGAGGCACGACTGGCCGACGATCATGCTTGCTGTGCCCCTGGTCTTCAGCGACGTGGAGCGCCGCGCACATCGGATGGCACTTCAACGACGCCCTCGTCGCCCCACGTGCCGCACATGATGGGGTTGTTCGTTTTATGTCCTATGGGGCGGAGGGTGGCTCTTCGTCCTGGTGACCAGGGGGCAGTCCATCGGAATTGCGGAAGCCACGCCAGGCGTGGCGTACCCGGGTGGCGGACTCGATCACGTCCGGGACCTGATCCAGAAGCCCCCGCACTGCGAGGAGCAGCACGGACAGTACGCCAGCGATGGCGAGAATGATGATGATGGCGGTGCCGTCCACCGGTCCTGACCTTCCCTCGGGACGGGCTGACTGTGGCCGGCTCAGTGCCGTCCAGGCCCGTAGTTGTTCTGACTCGACGTGACTTCAGGATCTGATCCGGGCGGCGGGGCAGCTAGGATTCGCGACTAGCTCGAAACTACTCAAGCTTATTCAGGACTTGGGGGCAGCATGGGGAGACGACTGACACCTCTTGATCCTCAGAACCCCCTGCATGCCTTCGCGCTCGAACTGCGACGGTTGCGAGACCATGCAGGGGTGGTAGGCACGCGCAAGCCAACATGTGACACCTGTGGGATCAACCGGACCACGTATTACGCATGGCTTCGTGGTCGTCAACTGCCCGGCCGGGACGCCCTCATATCAGTGGTGGAGCTCTGGGGTGGAAACGTCGATCACTGGCTCAGGCGACGGAGCGAAGTCGAAATGGCGCTCGTGCAGTCGGAGCCAACTTCCCCGTGGAACGCGCGGAGGAGCGAAGACGGTGCCGTCGGGGTGGAGGCTTCTGGAAGCTCCCCGGAAGAACCCATGTCACGCGGAGAATTGATCAACCGGATCTATCGGACCGTTTATGACGTCGAGCCCGTACGTGAACGAATGTGGATCGCCAAGGCGAGACTCACGGCTGCAATGCAGAGTCTGTTCGAATACGCTCGTTATCCTGAACTTTCCGACGTAGCGGAGCAGGGTAGCGAGCTGACAGAAGAGAACGTGAAGAGCATACTCGAGGGGGCCTTCAACGGAGATGATCGGCTTATCGAGAAGCTCGTTGCGCGCTTGGCGCACCTGGCGGGAGCACCACGTGATGCCAGAGCCGAAGAAATGAAGAAGAAGTGCCTCGAAAGGGTGGAGCAAGCCGATACCGAATCCTCCCTCTATCTGGAGACGATACGGCACAACGAGCGGGCGACATCGGTCGAGTAGCCAACCGTCGACGCTTCGAGTCGTCCGATCCGGCTCCTGCACCGCGTCGCGGGCTGTCCCGTCTCCCGCGCGGCCACGCTGAAAGACCTCACTGAGTCTAGAGTTGGAGTAGGGCCTGCAGAGCTGTCTCTGCCTGTTGCGGCACCACCCCATTGACGCAACCTCCAACTACGTAGCCGCCTGCCTGAACCGCATGGGCCTAAAGCGTGTTCCAAAAGGCCGTGATCAGGGCATTTCCCTTGTATGGCTGGGGTGTTGAGGGTCGATCCGTTGTGGGTCGAGACGTTCACGGGCCTGCGGATGCGGCAGTTCGAAGGCTTGTTACGGGTGGTGCGGGAGCGGGGCGGCAACGGTCCTGGCGGCGGGCGGCCGTGGTGCCTGCCGTTGGCAGACCGGGTTCTGCTGGTGGCGGTCTACTACCGCACCAACCTGACCATGCGACAGCTCGCGCCGCTGTTCGCCGTCTCGCCGGCGACGGTGTGCCGGGTCATCCAGCGGCTGCGGCCGCTCCTCGCCCTTGAGCCGATTTCCCGGCCCGCCGACCCTACGGACCGGCTGTGGATCGTGGACGGCACCTTGATTCCGGTCCGCGACCGGAAGATCGGCGCCTCGAGCCGCAACTACCGGTTCTCGGCAAATGTGCAGGTCATCATCGATGCCGACACCAGGCTGGTCGTGGCCACCGCCCGGCCGGCCCCGGGCAACCGGGCCGATGCCCAGGTCTGGCGGAACTCCGGTCTTGCCCGGCACTGCGACGGCGTCACGGTGCTGGGCGACGGCGCCTACATCAACACAGGCCTGGTCGTCCCGCACCGAAAACGGCCCGGCCGGCCACTCCTCGCGGGTGAGGAGGAAGACAACGCCGAGCATCGTCGGGTCCGTGCCCGCGTCGAGCATGCCTTCGCCCGGATGAAGAACTACAAGATCCTGCGTGACTGCCGCCAGCGCGGCGACGGCCTCCACCATGCGGTCCAAGCCGTCGCCCACATGCACAACCTCGCCTTGACAGCATGATCACAGCAGCAGAAGCCCCGGCTTGACCTGCCCGAACACGACCTTCTGCAACACGTTTTAGACTCGTCGAGACGATGTATCAGGATCTTCTGTGCGGGATCCATTGACGCGTGGGCACGGAGCTCCGAGGGATGTGGGGGAGGCCCGGCACGTTGGGTAAGCGGTGGGGCCGTCCACGGCGACAGCAGTCGCTGCCCCTAGAGGGCATGCCTATGGCGACCGGTGCCCGATCTGTGGTGGCGGCGGGGGACATCGGTCTGGTCGTCACGGGCGACGGCAATCAGTTCCAGCTCGTCGCCTCCCCACAGCGAGTCGCGACGTCCAACTACCGCTACCAAGTGGAGTCCCTGGCCGCCGCCGAGTTTCGCGGACGGTCTCAAGAACTGGCACTGATGGCGGAGTTCTGCACCACGCGGGAAGATGCCGATAGCGCCGAGGGTGCGTACTGGAGGTGGCTCGCCCCCGCATGGGCCGGAAAGACGGCTCTCATGGCCCAGTTCGTAATGGAGCCCCCTACCGGGGTCGACGTCGTGTCCTTCTTCATCACATCGCGCTTGAACCGGCAAAACGACCGTGACGCCTACTGCGAGGTGGTCCACCGGCAGTTCTACGCACTGCTGGGTGAGGAGGAACCAGCGGTCACCGAGCACACGCGCGAGGAGAGCCTGCTCTCCGCGATGGACCGGGCGGCAGCCCTGTGTGAGAGCCGCGGCAGACGACTGGTGCTCATCGTCGACGGTCTGGACGAGGACTGCGGGGTGCTGGCGGGCCCCGGAAGCCACAGCGTCGCCGCGCTACTGCCGCGCTCGCCCAGGCACGGAATGCGGGTGATGGTAGCCGGGCGGCCGCATCCTCCCATCCCGGACGATGTGCACCCCGCGCACCCGCTGAGAAGTGCTGCCATCGACCGATGGCTGGGACCGTCGCCGTATGCGGAAGTCGTGCGATGGGAGGCGGAGGACAGTCTCATGCGGATGCTGCAGGCCGGCGGTCTCGCACGGCAACTGCTGGGGCTGGTGACGGCGGCCGGTGGCGGCCTGACGGCGGCGGACCTCGCCCGCCTGGGCAGACACTCGTCCCCGGTTGGTTGAAAGGGAATTGAGCACCGTTACCGGGCGGGTCTTCCGCGTCCGCACGCCGCACTGGTCCTCCCAGGACGCCGGTGCGTCCGCTTCCGGTGTCTACGTACTGGCCCATGAGGAGATCCGGCGCAGCGCGGTCGAACTGCTCACCGAAGAGGAGCTGGCGGCGAACCGCGAGCGTCTGCATGAGTGGGCGGACAACTTCCAAGCGCGGCGCTGGCCGCCCCACACACCGGAGTATCTACTCCGCGGCTACGGCCAACTGCTGCGCGCACAGGGTGATACGCGACGTCTTGTTCGACTGGCCGGTGACGCTCACCGTCACACGCGGCTGTGGCAGCGGTCCGGTTCCGATCTGGATGGGCTGGCCGAGCTGTCCGCGGCGTTCGAGGCCCTTGTCGCCGGGGGCGGCGGGGATCCTGCCGATGTTGCTGATGCATTCGTGCTCGCCGTGAGGCGCGACGCCCTGCTTTCGCGCAGCGAGAGTCTCCCGGACGCCTTGATCGCGGTGTGGGCGGGCCTGGGGCGGGTCCGGCGCGCTATCAGCCTGGCTCGAGCCCGGCAGAGTGAAGTGGCCTGTCTGAGAGCCCTCGTGGAAGTAGTCCGGGTGCTGGTCGCGAACGGTGAGCTGCAGCGTGCGACGGAAGTGGCCGACGAGGCAGCCCAACTGGCCGATGCTGTAGTCGGACAGGGGCGTACGGAAGCCGCGACGTATGCGGTGGTCATGCTGGCCGTAGTCGGTTCCACGAACCGGGCGTACAACATGGCGTGTGCGCAGGTGCCCCAGCAAGGGCAGAACGAGGTGCTGGCGTCAGCGGCCACAGCCGCCCTGTACGCGGGGCAGCGCGGTACGGCGGAGATACTCGCTCGTTCGGCCGCCGCCTCGCTTCCCGACGCAGTGCCGGTCATAGCGGCGCAGGCCATGATGCTGGACAGCGACTGTCCGCAGGCTGTGGCGGTCATCCGGACGGTAGGTAACCGCGGCCTGCGGGCTGAGTTGCTGGCAAACGCCGCCTCGGCGATGGTCGAGGACGGGCATACCGATGCGCCCGTCGTGGCCGAGGAAGCCCTCGCCGAAGCCCTCGCGGAGGGAGGAGAGCGTGCCCTGGTCCCAGCTGCTCTCGCCCTCGCTTACGCCGGTGAACCGAGTCGGGCAGGCGAGATCTGCCGATCGCTGTCCGACCCGTACAAGCGAATGACATCCCTGGCTCGCGTCGCAGCGTTGCTGGTCACCTCCGGCGAGGTCGGCGAAGCAGCGGACCTGGCCCACGAGGCCGCAGCCCTCGCGGATGAGGTGACCGCGGACAACCAGCGCGCCGACGGTCTCACGATGGCCGCACTCGCTCTGGCTCTGGCCCAACAGTACAAGTCGGCTGTCGAATTGCTGGCTCCCCTTACGGCGACAGCGGCACGGGAAGAGGCTGCGGCGGACATGGTGAGGGGACTGGCAGAGATGTCGGACGATCTCGAGTGGGCCACTGAACTGGCCCACAGCTTGAGCTCTCCCCGCAGCCGGAGCCGGGCGTTGGCGTACCTGGCGGCCGCCCACCTCGCGGCCGGAGACCGTGCGCGGGCACAGGTCCTGTCGCAGGAAGCCTCGGACGCGACCCGGGGGAACACCGGATGGGGCGACGTCCATCACGTCGCCGAACTGGCCGTGGTCCTTGCCCGGGCGGGCGCTCCCGGCCTTGCCGTTGAGGCCGCCCGGAAGATTGACGAGCCGGACGGGCAGGCCATGGCTCTCAGGAAAGCGGCCGTCGGCGCGGCAGTTTCCGACAAGCCTGACCAGGGCGCGGACATCGCCCGCGCGATCGAGGATCCCTGGCGCCGGGCACAAGCGCTCGGCTGGGTGGCAGCGGCGGCGGCCCGGGGTGGTTCCATGGGCGTGGCGGCCAGCCTGATCCAGGAGATGCGAGAGATCGAGAGCGGTCTACCGCCAGTGAGCCTCGTGTCAAGCGATCACCGCGTAGCGGCCCTTGCCGCACTTGCCAAGGCTTTCGCCAAGGACGGGCAGGACGACGCGGCGGACGCCGTGGCCGACACCGTTGAGCAGAACTGGACCCGGGCGGAGGTCCTCGCGGCCATCGCGGGAGGTCTCGCCGAGCGTGGGGAGGATGACAAAGCACTCTCTCTTGTGGGCCACTTGGCGACGTTTCCACGTGCTGCGCGCCTTGCCGCGCCGATCGCCACCGTATGGGCGAAAGCCGGATCAACTTCCCGCGCACTGGCTGCCCTTGATCTCCTGCCACGGGCGGCTGACCAGGCGGAGGCACTGGCGTTGACCGCGAAGTCCCTGGCTAGGGCGGACGGCATCGTACGGAACGCGGTCCTGGCCCGTCATGCCCACGCCTTGGCCGACGTTCTGATCAGCCCGGATTGGACCGACCACGCGCTGTTGGAACAGGTGGGACTGCTGCTCCGCCATGGCCACACCGGTCTCGCCGCTGCCCTTAGCCAGCACATCGCAGACCCTGGGCGACGTTCGGAGCGTGGCGCTTTGTGTGGCAGTGCCGCTGGATTGACGGCGGATTCCGGCAACACCCCGGACGACGAGGACATGACCGCTGAGGCGGCTTTCCTTGCAGAGCAGAGCACGAATGAGCAAGATCACTGGCAGGACCTCGCCTCCGTTGTGGCTGCTTTGGCCTGGACTGACCAGCACGACCGGGCCTGGTCTCTGCTCAGCGCGCTGCCGGATGACAGTCCCAGCAGGGATGAGGCCGCTGCCGCGTTGGCCGAGGCTCTTGCGGCTTTTGGGCATTACGCGGTAGGTCGCGAACTGGCATGGAGCCTGCCGCAAGGGCTCCAGCGCGAGCGGGTGCTTGATGAAGTCGCCTGCTGGGCCGCTCGGCGCGGAGACTTCCTCATGGCCATCGACCTGTGCGCCGGGGAACACCCCGTTGAGCAGCGCAAGTTCCCTCTGCTCAACGTCGTGGACCTCGCGGCGGCGAAGCGACAGTACGCTGAAGCCGCTCTTGCCGCCCGCGCCCTCTGGGACCCCGCGGACCAGGTGCGCGCACTGTGCGCCATCGGGGCGACCGCCCATGGACACGGCGCCCAACACCGCGCCGACGAGTTCACCAACGAGGCTGGTGCCTTGCTGACAGCCACTTTGGAGTTGACGGAAGACTGGACGGAACGCCAGCGAGGCCGACTTCGGGCCGCCGCGGCCGAAGGATGGGGGGACTGCCCCGCAGGCCGTGAAGCCGCAGTCGAAGCACTGAGTCTTGCCCCGTGGAGCACCTGTTTGGAGGGGGTCCGCCGGACAGTGTCCCAGGCTCTGCCAGCCGTACTGGGGCCGCTGCTACAAGAGAGGGAGCACCCAGCATCGCAGAGCGGGCCCACACCGAGCGCTCGACGCTTCAATGACCAATCCACACCGATGAGATGGACCGGCTGAGACCGCACCACGATGGCAGGTGTGACCTGCTGGCCTTCGACCACGCACATGAGTTGATCGAGACTGGAAGCCGCTCACGGCGCAGGCCCTACGCTGGCCGAGCGTACGCACAGTCAGCCTTTTTGCTACCGGCGTACGGGGGCCGTACAACAGATAGGGAGAGATGTGGTCGTGTCGGAGTCGAACTCTGTCCCGGCGGTACCCCCTTCGGTTGGGGCGTCGGGCGAGCGGGCAATCGCAGTCGGCGGTGACGTAGAGATTGCCGTGACTGGCGATAACAACATCATCCATCACTATCTGATTTTCGGTGGTGGAGGCGGCCCGGCGGGTTCGATGCCTACGGACGAGGAGACCCGGGGCGTTCCCGCCGCCAAGGTGAAGGTCGTAGTCCCTGTGCTGGTCGGCCTGGTCAACTGGGTTGGGCAGGCTGTCTCGGTGCATCCCGGTCGGCGCCTTGTGCAGTCCTACGTGGAACAGGCACTGCACCAGGTTGATGCTCAGGGGCTGGTGGCCTACGGAGAGGAACAGGACAGCGGCGAGAACCTGCTTTTGTTCACCGGGGCAGCGGACATGCGCACGGTGGGAGCCTTCCTGCTGTCCGAACTGGATCGCATGATGGCTGCGGACTGGGCCAACGCCACGCGCAAGGCTGGCTATCTCCTGCCGCAGTTGCGGCTTGTCCTGCATGCAGGATTCGGTGAATACGACGGCTCCCGCATCTCCAGTCCGTCCTTCGTGAAAACCATCCGAGCTCATGCCGAGACAACAGCCCTGCACGATGCGTATGCGGGAGATGCTGTCGGTGTGGTGGCTCTGGTGACGAACGAGGCCTATGACGCCGAGATCTACGAAGACCACTGCGGGAGTGGCCAGCGCTGGATTCCGTTCTCCCAGTCCGTAGCCGGGGCGAGCCCGCTGGGCTTCTGGGCACGTGGTGCACTGGGCGCCGCGGCATCCGCAGCAGACTGAAAACGCACGCGCCCCGTACTTCACCGTCCTTCGGTTAGGGTGCCGCAAGACAAGGACGAGCAGGAGGGGTTGTCGTGATGACCGGCTGGCGCAGGGGCGTGGTGTGGGCAGTGGCAGCAGCAGCCGGCCTCACTTGTGCAGGAGTGACGCTGTTGCTGTGGTTGAAGGATCTCAGCACGGCGGGCATCGCGGCGGGCCTGGCCGCCGATACCGTCACACTTGTCATGACGGTGTTCGCCGTGCGCGCTCTGGTGCTCCAATCCGCCCAAACCACCAGCCAGGCCACCGCGTCGGGAGCGGGGTCCATCGCCGCCGGCGGCAGTATCGGCAGGGCCGTGACGGGCAGCAACAATCAGCGCACCGGGGGTATCCCAACTCCTGCGCCTGGATCGCCAGCACCGGGTGGCCGGGCGGAAGCATCCGGTACCAAGTCGGTGGCCGCGGGAGGCTCCATCGGAGAGGCAGTCACGGGCGACGGCAACAGCACATGACTGTCGCCTGGTGGCAGCGCCTCAGCATCAGGCGGCACAACAAAGCGCCTCACCGCGCAAGGCCCGTTGTGCCCGGCATGGTGTCGGCTCCGGGTGACGGAGCGATTGCCATCGGCGGCTCCGCCGAAACCGTCGTAGGTGGCCACGGCAACACCGTTGTCGTGCTCCAGGCCGGGACCGGTGAACGAGTCGTGGGCGCGGCCTCCTTGGACGACCTTGACGCCAGCTGCAGGATCCGCATGGTGGAACGCTGGCACGCGGCTGGCGTATCGGCCGCGGTCGCGGCCGAACTCGCCGACACTCCTCAGGTGGGAGCCTTGCTGGATGCGGTGACTGCATTGCCGGAACACGGAGTGGTGGTCCTGGAGGGCGCGTTCGGGGCGGGCAAGTCGCTCGCCGCTGAACGCCAGCACCAGCGTGACATCGCTGCCGCACGCGCTGACGCGCAAGCCCCCATTCCTGTCCGTCTTGCCGCGCAAGACGTCCAGGGCAGCCTGATCGACGCGGCCACCCGCGCCGCAGCCGTCCTCGGGGATCCCGCCGTGCGTGGGGTACGGCTGATCGTGGACGGGCTGGAAGAGCCCGGGCCGATCCGCGGCAAGGAACTGCTGGACCAGGCATGCAGTTGGACGCTTTCCCCTGCAGGTGCGCGGTGGCACATCCTGGCCACGGCCCGTCCCGGTCTGGAGGTGGACGAGAAGCTGCGCAGGCCGATGCCGGAGTTGTCGGCAGACGAAGCGGCCGCGCTGATGGACCGGCTCGGCGGTAACGGCACTGCGGTCCACAGCCAATCCGGCATGGTGCGCAGCGTGCTGCGCCAGCCGTTGTTCGTCATCATCGCCGCCCAGATCCAGCGTGATCATGAGCGTCTGCCGAACAGCCCGGTGGCCTTCCTGGACGCGTTGGTCACCCGGGCTCTGCGCGATGTCGAAAGCGTCAAGGAAGAACGCGCCGAGCGGCTGCTGCGGCGACTCGCCGCGGTGTGTGTCAGCGCGGGAGGAGTTGGGGCGACTGCGGATGTGGGCAGCCCCGGCGAAGTACAAGTGCTGCTGGAGACCCGGCTGGTGGTGCGCCGCGGAGACCGTCATCTGGCCTTCGCTCTGCCCGTGCTCGAACAGTACTTCGCCGGTCAGGCATTGCTGGCCAACGGAGTGCTGACGGACGTGGTGCAGAGCGTGGAGCTGCTGGACCGCTGGCGCTACGGGCTGGCGATGGCAATTGCCTCCTCTGGCTGGGAGTCAGCCCGTACAGTGCTGGATCCGCTGCTGCGTGCCCATCCCGGCGTCGTGGCCTGGGCGGTCCACGAGGCCATCCCGCAGGCTGAGTTCGAGGAGGAGGGTCCTTGGCCGGATCTGCCGGCGGACGTGGTAAGCCAGCGCCTACAAGAGACCCTCGATGCCTGGCAGGCAGCGCTCAGCCCAGCAGGGGACCGCATCTTTTTCTCCATGGGGAGGAACGGCCCGGTCACCGTCGATGCGTTCCTTGAGGGAAATAGGCTGGGCCTGCACATCCTGCGGCGCGACGGTGACCACACCCCAGGGCTCGCAATCCCCGCTGCCCACCGGTGGACAGAACCGCGGGGTGTGCGCCCCGTGACGGCGCTATTCGGAGCCGCCGCCGTGGAGTATGCCGCCTGGCCCTGGCAGAAGACGCTGAAGCTGGTTGCCTCACGCCTGCACACCATGTGTGCACGCAAGGACTTCGACCTGGCCGACTGCGACGCCTACACCAAGGAGCGCCTGTGGCTGGCGGCCGCGGATCTCATGAGACTACCCTCTCGTCGTTTCACCCCGCTGCGCGCTGAAGACGTACACCAGCTACTGCACCATCACCTCTACGGCGAGCCGGGGAGTCTGCCGGTGAGGAGCGGCTTCGGCACACGGTTCACCGGTTATCAGGCGGAGCTGCTGCGCATTGAGGAGGAACTCGCCAGGGGCCGCTGGGCTGACGCCGACGGCCTGCTGCACTCCCCGTATGCCGTTCCCGACCAAGAACTCATCCGCCCGAGGTACTGGGTCTGGGACGCTTACAGCCCAGAGCAGCTCAGGCTGCGCACCGAGCAAGTCCTCACCGCCGCAGTAGAGATCTACACTGCACTCGTCGACACGTGGTTCCCTCACCTCAAGCCCGTCCTCGGCCTGGCCAGCGCCGTCCCCACCGCACTGATCGGCGACCTGTACACGGCTCCGCCCGGCGGCAAAGACGCGTACGAGCCGCCCGGCTTGAGGCTTTCCCTCTACCCCTCACCCAGCAGCTCGGTCACCGTCCGGCTCGTCCCGTCAAAGGACGCCCTGTACGAACCCGTGCCTGCAACCGCACGCGGATCCCGTCCGACGAGGTCCCCCTGGGCGCGCCCGAGTACGCCGGTCCTGAGCGAACCGGAGATCTTCGGCGACGCCCCCGCGACCGACTACGCCTACGCCTGGCTCCACGAAGACCTCCACCGCCTCCACCTCACCGAGCGTGGGCCGCGAACCATACGCACGGGTCTCCCATAGAGCACTGTGCATCGTGAAGTTGCTGGTCACGGGTCTGGTGTGCGCGGGCTTCGTGTTGTTCGTGCTGGTCGTGGGTGGATGACTTCGGTGAAGATCGTCGGTCACCGGGACACTTCGCGGTTCGTGAGGGGGAGCAGGGCCCTGACCAGGGCGGTCGCCAAGATGGCGTCGGTGCGGACTTTGCCGAGCACGCGCCAGTTCTTGAGGTGGGCGAAGCCAAGCGGTGCCCGCCCCACGGCCAGTGCGGTGTTCGACAGCTTCTGTCCTCGTGTCAGGGGCCGGTTGCGGGCGGCCTTGTAACCGGTGATCACTACGGGGCCGGTGTCGGGGCCGCTGTCGTCGAGCCCGACGAAGCCCAGGTTGGCGATCGCCCCGAGACTGGCCGCCCACAGCTTGACGGTGAGCTGGTCGTGTCGACAGGCGATGATCTCCGAGGTCTGTCCGGGCCGGGCCGCCGAGCCCCAGAGCAGTCGGCCGCGATCGTCCGTGAGCCCGATCAAGAGCGGGCCATGGCATTTGCTCTTGCCGGAGTAGTTTTTCCGGTTCTCTTTGCCGGAGCGCCGGCGGTCCGGATCAGCGTGCCGCCCAGCAGCACCATCCCGCCCCCCTTGCGGGCGATCTTCCTTTCCTCGTCGATGGCTTCCTGCAGGCCGGGGGGATCTCGGCGGTGATGCCCTCGGCGTGCAGGGCATGGGTGGCCTTGTGGGCCAGTGCGGCTCCTCGCGGTCGATCCGGGCCGGGACCATGGTGCGCTCGTCGGGGGAGTCGAAGCCGTGCGCGGTCAGGAGGGCCTGGGCGGTGCGGTAGCGACTGCCGGTCAGGCGTGCGGGCGGTTGGGTGGGCGGGAGGGACGTCGAGGAAGACCCGGGCGTCGAGGCGGACGGGGGCGTCGGGAGGAATACCGGGCATAAAAGGCGGGCTCGTTTCTGGTCCGGGCCCGGCCGAGGGACGGCCGGGCCCGACGGCGGAGGGTCATCGGTGGGCGCGCGGGCTGGGTAGGGCGGGCTGGGGCGGTGGCCCGGTCGCGCGGGGCGGTTGCCCGCGGAGTGCCGGCATGCTTCCCGCGGGAGCGGGCGGGGTCGCGGTGGCGCGCATCCAGCGGGTGCGCAGGGCGTTGAGGTCGGCGAGGGCGCGACGGCTGCCGGTGATGAGCTGATGGGGGGTGTTGGCGGGGTCGTCGGTGTAGGCGGTGATCCGTGCGGCGACTGTCTGGGCGCGGGCGAGAAGGGCGCGTTTGACGATCTTCTCGCCCCAGTACTCGGGGGAGCCAGCGGGCGTGGAGACCAGCACCATCACGTCCTTGGGGGCGAGGGAGCCGGTGAGAAGACCGCGGTGCTGGGCCTCACCGAGGACGGTGACCGGGTCGACCATGTCGCCGCGGTGGACCAGCGCCGTGATGGACTGCCAGAGCGCGGCGTGTAGCGGCAGCAGGAAGTCCGCCTCGGTCAGCCACCGCATCTGCTGGACCTCTGCCGGATAGGCGGTGGCGGTCGCCAACAGGAGGCGCTCTTCGTCGAGGTCCTCCTCGCCGGCCTGCCGCGGGACATCCGCGGGGAGTGCTGTGCGGGGGAAGGAGCCGGGGTGCGGGGCGAACTGTTCGGCAAGGGCGTCCAGGACGCGGCAGATGTCGTCAGCCATGCCGAGTGTCGCGGCGGCCGGGTTGGGCAGGCCCGGGTCGGTAGCGGTGGACGCGAGGCGCTCGGCGTGCCCGCGCAGGACCCGGCGGGCGTTGTCGGCGCGGATCATCCTGGCGTACGCCGCAGCGTGCTTCGGCTGCGGGCAGAACTGGATCAGGCTGTGAATGTAGGAGGCGCTCAGGCCGGGAGCGTGCGGACGCGCGTGCTCCAGCACGGCGTTGAGCCAGGCAGTGTCCTTTGCGTGGTCGGCGGGGTCGGGCGGCGGGAGGGTGCGGATCGCGGTGAACAGCGCGGCATGGGTGTGGCTGTCGAAGTGGTGGGCGATCAGAGGCTCGGTGTCGGCCAGACGGGCAGGTTCGAGGAGAAGGGCGCCGAGCAGGGCCTGCTCGGCATAGTGGACCGGCCTCGGCGCCGGCGCGAGGTCGTTGTCCTCGTCGGGTTCGGGGGTGTGGGTCATCAGGCGGCGAGGGTGAAGTCGTCGGGGTTGAAGGGCTTGTTGAGGTTCGGGGCGAGTAGGTGTGCTGCCAAGCGCGGGGGGACAGCGTTGCCGATCTGCGAGAACGTTTGGCCTTTGTTGCCCTGCCACGGATAGTCGGCGGGGAAGCTCTGGAGCACGCCCGCTTCCTGTGCGGTGATCTTGATCGGGGCTGGCACCGGTCGGTGCTCGCCGTCCGGCATGTCGGAGGCGGTGTCGGCGACCCAGGTGCACTCGTTGGCCCGGTGGCCGAAGAACAGCGTGCCCGCGGGCTCGTCGGCGCGGCGCACGGTCGCGTTGGACTGGTTGTTGCTGCGCAGTGACCATGACCAGTGGTGCGCCTCGGCGGTGAACGTGGGGGCCGGAGCATCTGCGGGGCGGTTCTCGCGGGCACCGTGCCGGGCGGCCCAGCCGGAGCCCTCCCGGCGGGAGGCCAGGACGATCTCGGAGTCGGGATGTGGTGTCCAGGCGCCGCGGGCGCGGGCGTCGGTCAGGGTCTTACGTGAGCCGGAGGGGAAGGGCTCGGGGCCGCCTCCCGGTCCGCCGCCGGCGCAAACGGTGGGCACGGGCCGGTCAGTGGCGCCCCAGCCCAGGGCCTCGGCCATGGAGACCCACTGGTCACGGCCGGGTCCGAACAGCGACTCCGGCTCGGCGGCCGTCGCGTGGGTGGGCGGCGGGGGTTGGGCGGTGCGTACGCGGGAGGCGAGCAAGATCGCTCGCTTCCGGGTTTGCGGGACGCCGTAGTCGGCGGCATTGAGGATGCCAGTCCAGACGGAGAATCCCCAGGTCCGCAGGATGGCCGCGTACTGCCGCCACAGCGGCAGGACGTCGGGGACTTCCTCCATGACCACCCACTCGGGCTCGCCCGCGCTGTTGAGGGCGTGCAGATAGCGCATGGGTTCGGCCGTGAGGAGAGACCGTTCGTCCGCGCACGCGCCGAGCAGCTGCTCACGGGTGTCGCGGCCGGCGGCGAGGTCGGAGACGGCCTGGTGGACGAGCGGCTGGTCGACAAGACCGAGGCGCTTGCCCGCCATGCTCCATGCCTGACAGGGAGGGGAGGCGATCAGCCCGAGGATCCGGCCGGAGAAGATCCACGCCGGATAGCGGGCCACATCGGTCCGGATCGTCAACTGCCCGGCATGCGCGCGGGTTTTGCAGGCCCACTCGTCCCATTCCAGGCCGATGTCTCGGGCGCCGAGGACGGTGAGGGCGTGGCTCCAGCCGCCGGGGCCGGCGAACAGGTCGAGGATGATCCGCTTCAAGAAGCCATCCCGAAGTCGTCCTGCACCGGCTCGACTTCACCCCGGCAGGTCCAGGGCGAACAGGTGTCGACCACGCCGTACTCCATCTCCTGGACCGCGACGGCCCGGTTGCCGCTGTGCAGCAGGCTGGAGAGTGCGTCGTGGTGGCGGGTGTATGCGGTGCCGAGGGCCAGCAGGCGTTCAGGGGCGTCGTAAGGCGTCATCGGCGTGCTCCCTGCGCCACGGCGGCCTTGGGCGCAGTGGCCGCTGCGGTCGTCAGCGCGGCTCGGTGACGCGGCTGCGTCAGGGCCCGGTGCCCGTCCTCGGTGACGGTGATCTTCTGGCCGTGGTACAGCGAGGTGCTGGTGTCGGCGGTGACGAGTCCGCGTTTGGCCAGAGCCCGGTAGGTGGCGATGGAGACGCGGGTGCTGCCGTCGGTGGCGACGCGGGTGACGCCCAGCCCGCGTTGTGAACTCTCATACAGCCGTCCGCCTCCCAGGAGGGACTTGAGGGCGTCGTACTGGGCGGCGGTGAGTGCAAGGCCGGTCGTCTGCTGTGCGGATGCTGCCGTGTGATCTTGCATGGATGCCAGGTCTTCGGTGATGCCGTGGGCGAGGTAGTGGCATCCAGTCGCGCTCAGGTCGAGCTGGTGGGCGGCATCGTCGAGGTGCCCGGTCATACGCGGAATGGCCTCGGCGTGCCGTGCGGTGCGCACCGCCTCGTCGTCGGCCACGTAGCCAGAGAACTGCGCGCCCTCGTACGGGTTGGCGAACAGCGCGTTGGCGATGTCGTTGCCGGCGAGCGAAGAAGCGGACACGACCGAGGCCAGCAGCTCCAGGCCGGCGCGGCTGCCGGCGGTATTGGTGTACGTGCTGTTGTCGAGGGCAGTCAGGCGCAGCAGGGCGGTGGCCGTGAGGTTCTGTGCCTTGAGCAGGAGAGGGCTGATGCGGTGCAGCGCGTCCGTGCCGGGGGTGTAGGAGACGTCGCGTAGGCGTGCGCGGAGGACTTCGAAGTCTCGGGCCAGTTGACGGAGCTGGCGGACTTGTTCATTCAGGTCGAGCGGGGGCGTGGAGATGGGATGGCTCCTGGGGACGGCGATTCAGCGGCTTCGGGTGGTTGCCTGCGTGGCGGTGGGGATCGGACGGGGCGTCGTGCCGAGGGCGGCGGTGCCTGGCCCTGTCGGGGGTAGCCCGATGACGGAGGCGAGGGCCGTGATGCCTGCTGGGTGAGGCGCACGCGGTCCTGTGGCGGGCCGCCGATGTAGGCACCGAGAGCCGAGTTCGGGGTCCGTTCGGCAAGGCCCTTCGACTCCAGGGCCCGCAATGGGCGCCTCCGTGGGCGAGTTGAGTGGGAGGAGAGGCGCGCGGACTATGCGGCGGTGCCGAAGTCGGTCTGCTTCGGGGCGGCCTTGGCGACGGCGCGATCGGTGATGCCCTTGGACGCGCGGGCGGAGGCGGCGGAAAGTTCGCGGGCGCCGGGCTCGAGATACCAGGGGCGCAGGTCGAGCATGGCGGCGCGCATGCCGGTGGCGAACGCGAGCGCGGTGCCCTTGGGCAGGGCGCGGATGGCGTCGGCGGCCAGGATGCGTTCCTGTCGCATGCTGACGGACGTGGACTTGCCGGACTCGGAGGTCGAGGTGGAGGTGGTCTCGACGTCGTGATCGCCGATCAGACGGCTGAGCTTGTCGGCGAAGTCCGGGTCGTCGATTCCGGACCCGATGACCTTGATCGTGGAGGCGCTCCACATGGCGTCCATGCCGGCGTCGCCCCAGACTTTCTGGCCTTGGCGGTAGCTCTGCAGGATCGTGATGGGGATGATCCCGCGGCTGCCGAGGTGGGAGTACAGATCTGGCAGGTCCGAGATCTTGCAGACGTTTGCGGCCTCGTCGAGGATCGCCAACATCGGCGGGTCGAGGCGTCCGCCGGCGCGTTCGGCCTGGGCGGTTGCGGCCCGCATGACCGAGTCCGCGCACGCGGCGATGAGGGCCGAGGCGCCGCCACCGCCGTCCTTCGACAGCAGATAGAGCGTGTCCTTCGAGGTGACGAACTCGCGCGGCTTGAACTCCGCCACGTCCTTCTGCGGCGTCACCCATGCTGCGATCTCGCTGTTGAGCAGGGCGGCGGCGTACTGGCGGGCGGTCTCGTAGATTCCGTCGCGGGTCTCTGGCGGGCCCTCCACGGTGCCCTTCAGTTGCGCGGCGACGGCGGCGAACTGGTGGTCGCGCAGAATGTCCAGAGGGGTCCGGTCGGCGGGGAAGGCCAGCCACTGCATTACGTCGGTGATCGGCCGCTCGGCGAGGGCTGCGGCCAGGAACAGTTGCGAGAGGATGTTGGATCCCGCCTTGGACCAGAAGTCGCCCTGCTGGGAGGCGTCGACGCTGGCGGCGAGGAAGTGGCCGGCGAGCCTGCCGGCGCCGTCGAGGGTCTTGGCGTCGGACAAGGGGTTCCACCACATGGCCCGTTCGGCGTGGGCGATCTGCTGCGGGTCCATCGACCAGGTCCGGCCGACGGCCGCCCGCGCGTCGAGCGTGGTCGTGTAGGCGTCGCCTGCGGCCTTGTTGGAAGTGAGCAGGACCGGGCCGGGCGCGTTGAGGATGGAGGGGATCGCCAGCGAGGTGGTCTTGCCGGAGCGTGGTGCCATGATCGCGACGGCGACGTCCTCGTACCCCATGCGCACTTCGTGCTTCGTGCCCTGGAGGTTGCCGAGCAGGATGCCGGTGTCGGCCGGAGTGAGGCGCTTGGCGTCCTTCAGACTCGGGCGCAATGATCTTGCCTTGGCGGTGATGGCCTTGGACATCAGCGGCTCGATGTCCCGCTGCTTGGCCATCCCGGCGACGCGCTTCCTGCGTCCGCCGCCATCCGTGTGCCGCTTGTACAGCACGGCGGCCGTGATCCCGAGTGCGAGTAGCACGGTGCCGGGCAGGATGCGGGTGCCCAGCAGCAGGGACGTTTCGCCGAGGCGGGGCCACAGCTGGTCGGGATGGAGCAGGGCCTGCACGGGCTGATAGGGCGCGCGGGGGCCGGTGTCGGTGGTCCAGGCGGTGAGGTTGCCGCCCAGCCACGCCAGGTTCGTCAGGGGGACGGCGATGGCGAGGACGACGCCCAGGACGCGGAAGGCTATGTCGTAGCCGTCGGTGGACGAGGTGGTGGAGGGCTGGGGCAAGGGCTGTTCCAGGTACGTGGGTGGGGAGCGCGACGCGGGCGGGGCCGGTCAGCGGGTGCGGCGCGGCGAAGGGCTGTGTGGTGGGGGTGGGGCAGTGGTCGCTGGGCGGTGCCGGGCGGCGAGGGCGCTGACGCGTCGCTCCAGGGCGAAGGCGATGTCCGGCGCGGGGAGGTGATGGGTGTGCACGGTCATGCGGTCGCGGGCCAGGCCCGGGATCCGGCTCGGATCGCGGGGGATGGGGGTGCGGTCGGCGAGCGACTGCGTCACGGCGGCGATCAGGTGCAGCGGGGTGGTGCCGGTGAACACGGCACGCCAGATCGTCGGGTCCTGGATCACCGCGGTCTCGATGCTCCACAGATCCCGACCGGGGGCGCCGATCCGCCAGACGTGCGCGATGTTGTCGGGGGAGGCGAGGCTGCCGAGGTGGGGCGGCGTGTGCCAGCCTGCGTCCCGCAGCGGGGCGCAGGGATCGGGCGCTGCGGTGGGCGGGCCGGATGGATCGGTCAGGGCGTCGGTGAAGGCGGCGATGATCTCGACGGGGGTGCGGGCTTCGAAGGTGGCCGCCCAGCCGGGGTGATTCGAGGTACGCGCCTGCCGGATGGTCCACCAGCCCGGATCGTCCAGGTCGGGGCCCAGACGCAGCTGGATGAGCTGGTCCGGGCTGGTGAGCAGGACGCGCGGCATCAGCGGGTCGTGTCCGTAGCTCCAGCCGGCGGCGCGATGCAGCGGCACGGTGATCCACCCCGGGTCTCCGCCGCCCGCGAGATAGCGCGGGGTGATGAGCGCCTGCTCGACGGTGTCGCTCACGCGCACCACCGCCGGGCCGCAGACGATGCTGCGGCGGCCTTGGGCACGGGCGGCGCCGTGACCAGTGCGGGCGCGGAAGCCTTCGGTTGCTTCTGCGCCAGCGCGTTGATGGCGAAGAGCGCCTGGCCGTGGATCGCCCACTGGTCGAGGTAGTGCCAGGCTTCCGCGTAGCTTTCGGCGAGCGGTTCATCGAACGCCTCGGTCCCGGGCCGGGCACTCGCGGGTAGTGCGCGGCGCACGGCGCGCCAGTCGTCGTGGACGGCGTGCAGCCCCGTGGCGCTGTCGCGTAGTTCTCGCACCTGCCAGGCGTAGCGCCGGGTCCGGGCGGAGGCGGGCAGCTGGGCGAGGTGCTGTTGGGCGACGTGGACCAGTTCGTCGGCGTGGTCATATACCCGGCCGAAGGAGACCCAAGTGTCGGAGTCGCGCTGGCGCTGGCGCAGGCCGTAGGTGTCCTCGTCGTAGGGCTGGTGCGTGTCGGGGTCGGAGTGCTGGTCGGAGTAGGCGTCCCAGGCGGCGAGGATCTGCCTGCTTTCCCGCAGGTAGATGGCGAGTTGGCTCAGATAGAGGCGGTGTGTCGGGCTCGCCGGTTCGAGTGGAATGGTCAAGAGGGGCCTTTGGGCATGCAGTTCTAATGGGGGTGCGGCGCGGGCGGGGCCGCGCCGCGTGGTTCAGCGGCCCCGGGTCACAGCAGTGGCCGTCTCTGTGGCGGGTGCCGGCGCGGGGTGCGTGGTCGGCGCACTGCTGCGGCGGGCCTTGCGGGCGATGGCCCGGATGGCTTTCAAGCGCGCGTCGTGGGCGGCGGCCAGTTGCTCGCCCTGGGCGCCGCGTTCGACCTGAGTGACCAGGTGGGAGTGCGGGACGTCGTAGTGGCCGCGCGGCACGGGCGCGGGGTCGGTGAGGGCGGTGGCGAAGGCGGCGAGCAGGTGGCGGGGCGTGCGGTCGTCGAAGTACGCGTGCCACAGCCGCTGGTGGCCGCCGAGACCGGTGGGGAACGCGACTTCGGCGCTCCAGCTGAAGTAGTCGCTCGTCAGCGTTGCCCGCCGCTCCATTGTGGTGATGCCGTCCGGATGGCGCGCACTCTCATTGCCCCGCTCGTCGCGCTCGTAGGCCCAGCCCGCTGCTTGCAGCGTCGGCCACACGTCCGGCTCCGCGACCGGCGCGGGGAGCAGGAGGGCGTCGGTGAACCCGGCGATGATCTCGGCGGGCATGTTGCCGCCGAACGACGCGTGCCAGCGCTGTGAGGAGATCCGCCACCAGGCGGAGTACGTGTCCGCAGCGGGCTCGAGCACGAGCGTGTGCCGGAAGTCGGGGCTGGCCAGGACGACATGGGGATAGTCAGGGTCGGCGTAGTTCTTCCAGCCACCGGCCCGCAGCGCCTGGGTGACATGGCGCGGGTCGCCTGGCCCGGCGAGATGACCGGGACTGGTGTCGAACCAGATACGAGACCAGGCGTCGTCGGCCTTGCTGAAGATGTAGGGGCGGGTCACGGCGTCGTCGGCGGACCTGCCGACGCGAACGCGTGGCCGCTCAGGCGCTGCATGTCCCAGTGCAGGATGTGCCAGTCCGTGGCCTCCTGGGCGGCGTCCCGGAGCCCGTCGATGATCAGGCGGATCTCGTCGGTCTTGGGGATGGCGGCCTGGTGGGAGACGAGGCGCGCGGCGCTGCGCAGGACGTCGCCGAGCAGGATGGGGACGCCGGTGTCCTCGTCGAGGAGGCGAGCAAGCAGCGGCAGTACGTCGGATACTGGCGGGTTGGTGCGCAGGTAGTCCTTGAGCTGGGTCAGGGTTGCTGTCGCATGCGCGATCTGGTCGGAGCTGGAGAGCGAGAGGTTGGGCATCAACGTCCTTGCGTGAAACGAGTGGTGAGGTGGTTGGGCCGGGTCGCTGCCTGACTGGCGGCGCTTCTTCGATGTGCCGGCCCCGAAGACGAGGATCGGCCGGCCGGGGACGACTGAGGCGGCATGGTGCGCGGGGCATCATCGAGGCGCTGCCGGTGCATCAGCTGGAGCTGCTCCGGCGAGACGCTGCTCCAGGGTGAGATGGCGTTGCTGGTCGAGGCTCGCCAACAGGACGTGGGGATACCCGGGCACCGAGCGGTTGCTCCAGGCGGCGGCGAGCAGGTATTCGGTCAGGTGCCGTGGCATGACCTCGTCCAGCCACCGGGTGTGGTGGACCTGGTGATGGTGGGACCGTTGACGCGGGAGCAGAAGCGTTTGTGACTCACCGGGCCCGGCCCGCCTGCCCGGTGTACGGGCGGGCGCCGGGAGGGGTGCGGGCCCGGTTGGTGGCGAAGGAATTGCAGGCCCATGTGGCCGCTCTGGCGGCGGTGATCCGCGCCTGTTGCCAGGCGCTGAGCTGGGACGGCAGGACGGACACGGAGGTGGTGCGGATCCGCTGGGAGGGCGGAACGTGGCCGAGCGGCCGCAGCACGGGCTGAGGTTCCGACAGCGCCGTGCTGAATGCTTGCACCAGATGCATCGGCGTGGTCGGCGTGAACATCGCCTCCCACACACGGCCGTGTTCGTTGCGAGCACCGGCCCACCAGTGTGCCTGGCCGGGGCCGGACTGGTGGAAGCGGACGAAGGCATCGCCGTCCGGGCTGCGGGCGGTGAAGTGCTGGCCTCGCTCGGTCTCCCAGCCCTGTTGCTGCACGGATTCCCACACGTCGGGGGCGTGCGCCTTGCGTTCGGTGAACAGGGCGTCGGTGATACCGGCGACGATTTCGACGGGCGTCTGTCGGCCGAAGGTGGCGTGCCATGCCTCCTGGTGCGCGGTCTGCTTCCCGCTGATGGTCCAGCCGCCGGGCTGGGTGAACGGGTCGTATCCGATGCGCACGGACTTGTCCGGGCTGTCGAAGACGATGGGGCCGCCGCTCTTGGACTTGTCCTTCCACCCGGAGGCGCGCAGGTACTCGGTGACGTGGCGCAGGTCGCCGCCGCCGGCGAGATAGCGGGGCTCGACGAGGTAGTGCTGCTGGGCCTGCTGACCGGCGGCGCCCCAGCCGGACCACTGCTTGTTCTGTCTCACCGGTGCCGCCTGACGACCATCGCCGATCCGGCGGGCCGCGCAGCCGGGCTGGTGGACGGGGTGGCGGGCGTGGCGAGCTGCTTGATCGTGCCGGTGTGCTCGTTGAGATCCTCGCCCACGCTGTCGAGTTCGTTGGCCGCGCGGCCCAGGGCCAGCCACACCTCGGGGTGCAGGATGCCGCGCTGGGAGTGGTCCTGGGCGAAGCGCGATCCGGTGGCGACCAGTTCGGTGACTCGTCCGAGCAGGCCCTCGTCGTAGTCGAGGACCTTGCCGAGAATCTGGGCGGCCTCGTGCGGCGGAGCATGGCCCAAGAGCTGTGTCAGTAGGCCGAGTTGGCCTGCGATGTCGTCAGCGAGCCGTACGGAGTAAAAGGGCGGGGTATTGGTCATGGGCCTCCTGAACGGGCAAGGTCGGGCGGCTAGTTGTGGTGGCGGGTGCGGTGGCTGTCGACGAGAAGGAACATGTCCCGGCGGCGGGCTTCGTCGAGGGCCGCTTCGGGGTGCCCGCCGGCCAGCAGGTTGGTCCGTGTGCGGCTGCCGGCGGTGACGCCACGCAGGTAGCGGCGGAAGAGGGCGGTGACCAGGCGCGGCTTGCGGTCGGCTGTGATGGGCGGTGGGGTGCGGTCGGTTTCGCGGGTGACAGGTACTCCAGGTGAGGGCTGGGCCGACCCCGTGCCGGGGCGGCGCGGTGGGTGGTCAGCGCGTGCGGCGAGGGCGCGACGCGCTCGGGGCAGGCGCTGCGGGCGCGGATGACGGCCGGTGTGCTGGGGATGCGGCGAGGGCGGCGCGGTAGGCGGTGCCGCCGAAGAGGCCCGCATCGATGGAGACCTGGAAGCCGTGGCGGGTCAGCAGCCACGCAGCCCGATCGGCCATGTCCTTCATGGCGATCTCGTCCATCTGGTCGGGGACTTGATGCCAGATCTCGCCCTCGCCGCCGTGGCGTTCGAGCCCGAGGCCGTCGAGCAGGACGAGCAGCTGCTCCGGGGCGCTGGTGCGGCTATCGACGTAGATCGTTCCGTCGCGGTGATAGAACTCAACGTCGACCTCGTGCTCGTCCGCCAGGCTCACGAGCGGGACTCCTTTCGATCGAGGCTCACCGCCGACGAGGTGTCGCCGGACTGCCGTGGGCCCGATGACGGAGGCGGTCGCGGTGCGCGGCGTGGTTGCGGCGCCGGGCTGGTGGCGCACTGCCTCTGCGGCCTCTTGATAGGCGGCGGCGTCCCAGACGGCGTTGGTGATGTTGACCAGGTATCCGGCCACGAGCAGCGAGGGAACGGCGCTGGTGGTGAGCCTCTTCTTCTCGGCCTCGGTGAGGCGGTCGGGGACCTCGTGCCAGACATAGACGGGCCAGGCCGTTGCCGTCGTCTTGCGTTCGAAGCCAAGGCTGTCGAGCAGGGCCAGGAGTTCCTCGGGCGCATCGGTGGGGGTGTCGGCGTGGACCGTGTCGGTCAGCGGTCTGATGTAGATCTCGACGTCGGTGCCTTCGTCGTCGGCGCGGTTTCCCACGTACGGCATGCTCCTGTTCGGGGATCGGGTCAGCGCGCTGTCGAACGGCGGGCGCAGCCATTGGCGAGGGCGCTGTGGACACTGGGCGGTGGGTCTGTAGTGCGGGGCCGGTCCGGTCGACGTCGTTGCGGACCTGCTCGATCTGCCAGGTGAGGGTGGACAGGTTGTTGACGATGGCCCCCAGCTGCATCGCCACCTGCGGGTCACGGCCGGTGTCCTTGAGGCGCCGCACGATGCCCAGGTCGCAAGCAGCGACTGCGTAAGGCGGGGTAGCAGGCCGTCGTCGGGTGCCGCGATCTCGGTCAGGACCGCCGCGACCTGCCGGTCATCGTCGGCATCGCTGGCGAGTGAGGTGAGCTGTTCGAGGTGGCGGTGGGCGGCTTGCCGGTCGCTGCCCTGGGTGGCCAGGGTGTTGAGTGCGGGGTCGAGATGGACGCTGTACCCAGCCAGAAGCAGGGCATGGGCTGCGGCGGTGGCACCCTGACGCTGCTCCTCGACGGGCAGGGCGTGCGGCAGGCGGTGGTAGTCGCCGCGTGGGCCTGGGGCGGAACGGAAGCCGCCAGCGGTCTGCAGGAGGCCGGCCGCGCGCTGGTCGCCCCCGATGGCAACGACCAGCGCGGTCTTCGGGTCCCGGGTGATGGTCACGAAATCCAGGACGAGGAACGTCGGCTCGTCCTCGTGTGCGAGAGTCACCGGCCCCGGTGCGGAGAGGCGACCGGCGGGCTCGGAGGCGCTACCGCGGTGGTGCCCAGGGCGGGCCGGGCGGGCGGATTACGTAGGACGACGCCGACGCCCAGCTCGGACAAGCGGTGGCCGGCGGCTCGTACGGACGCGGCTTGGTGCGCGGAGTCGTCACCGGATAGGACGAAGACGTCGGTTTCCGCGTCGAGGGCGAAGCCGTAGTCGGTCAGGGCCTGGACGATGTCGTCGCGGTCGGGCTTGTCGACGACGAGGGCGTCGCCGGACCAGGTCATCACCACATGTTCCGGCTCGGCGGCCGGCGGCGTCGTGAGGCGGGCGGCGTTGGTGCGGACCTGGGCGAGGGCCTTGTCGTACCGGGGCAGCAGGTCGTAATGGATGTCCTCGGCGGCGCTGAACGGATCGGCGTCCACTGCGATTCCGTCGGGCTCGCGGACGCCACGGAACGCTTCGGCCGGTGCGTCGGTGGGGGCCATAGCGGCGATCAGGTAGCCCTCGCCGTGCCCGAGCCGGTCCGCGACGAACAGTCGGCTGCCGTCGTCGCGGGTCAGCACGGCGCAGTGGTCCACGGTGTGCTTGGCCAGGGTGTCGGCGACATCGTTCATGTCCCACACGTGGTCGGTGAGGGCGTCGTGGTCGTTGTTGCCGCCGCGGTCCGGGTGGTACGTGCTGGTCCAGGCGCCGGGCAGTTCGCCGGCGAGGACGGCAGCGAACGAGCCGAGACCGGTGTCGGGGGTGGGGTCGTGCATGGTCTCCTCGAAGGGAATAGGGGGCGGGGGTCAGCGCCGCCGATGTGCCGGGGCTGCTGCGGTGGGTGCGGCGGCGGGGCTGGTGGTCAGGCGCGGCGGGGGTGCAGGACAGGCACAGATGGCGGAGCGGCACCGGAAGTCGTAGCGCAGGGTGCTCAGGTAGAGGTGCCGGTATGTCCGCCAGATGACCGGGCCGGGGCCGGGGTCGGTGACGTGCTCGGGGTCGAGAAGTACCAGCGCACTGTTCCCGGCGGCGCGGGCCTGCCAGGCGACGTCAGCGCACACCTCGGCTGACTCCTGCCAAGTCGCGTCCAGATCACGCAGGGCCTCGGCCAGGCGCATTGGCCACTGGGTACCGGCAACCGTCTCGATAGCGATCGAAGCCGCGCGGGCTAGGTGTTTGATCACGAGCGTTGTTAACGCTGGGCTGGGGGTCATCGCCCGCCTCGGGCGTCGGCGACGTGCACCACCTGATTGAGGTGGTTGACCGAGTACCAGCCGCAGTCGACGTCCTGTTCGGCGCCGGCCAGGCGTGGGACGAGGTAAGTACGCAGCGCCTGCTGGTAGATGAGGCAGTCCGGGCAGCGGCTGGAGAGATGGACGAGGTAGCGCGGGTGAGCGGTGAGGTACGTGTGCTCGCCGCCGGCCGGGTCGTACAGCCGCCACCCGTCCTCGTCGGTCGGCGTGTGCCACGAGGGCGTGACGACCTTGTAGGCGTCTCCCCACAGCTCACTGCCGGAGGTGCCCTTGAGGATGACGACCTGGTCGCCGGGCCGGAAGTGCTGGTGGGTGATGTCCCGTTCGGGGGTGACGACGTCACCTGGGGCATGCGGCTGGCGGAAAACGGCGTCGGGCACAGCAGGGGTTCCTTCCACAATCACGCGCAGGGGAGGCGGTGGGAGGAACAAGGATCCGGACGATCCCCGGGTTCGGTAACCGGTGATCGTCGGGTATAAGACCCTGCGTCTACCGGAACGGATTCTCGGTTCCGGTGTCGTCGCTGGTGGCCGCGTCCAGGAGTTCGGGCAGGTCAGTGCCCTCTGCGTCACGCTGATCGATCCACCACCCAACGCGGGTGACGGTGCGGATCGTGTCCTCCAGAACAGCCCAGTCGGCCTCGTCCCAGCTGCCCTCGGTCACCAGCGCGCTGTACGCAGTCGTGACGAGCTGGTGGCGGGAGCGCTCACCCCAGGCGAGAGCCTTCTCGGGTCCTTCGAGCGGCGGCATGTCGAACCTCTCGGCCCACTCGCTGGCGGCCTGCTGTTCCTCCGCGCGCCTGGCGGCCAGCCACTCCTCCTTGCCGGCGCCGTCCTCGTCGCGGGCGGCCTTCCAGCAGTCGGTGCTTATCTGCACTTCACTCGGATGGGCGGGTAGGGGTGTGCGGCGCAGTGCATGCTCCGTTGTTGAGGCGGCACCGTCACGCCGGTCTCGCTGACCGGTGACCCAATTCACACGCCGTGAAATGGGCCCGCCAGACTGAACGGGGTGGATGGACATCTGATCCGCCCTGGTCCCAGTACTCGGCTCTGGAGAAGGCCCCTCGTGAACGAGAACTTGCGCTTTGGCATTTACCTTCCGCCGTTCGGCCCGTTCGGCGACCCCAACGTCCTTGTCGAACTGGCGGTGCGAGCGGAGGCTGCTGGGTGGGACGGTGTGTTTCTGTGGGATCACGTGGTCACCGATGCGATGCCGATTGCTGATCCCTGGACCACGTTGGCCGCGATCGCGCAGGCCACGGAGAATCTGCTGCTTGGCCCGACCGTCACGCCGCTGGCCCGGCGTCGGCCCTGGATGGTCGCCCGGCACGCGTCCACGGTCAGCAGGCTCTCCCAGGGACGGCTTGTCGTCGGCACCGGAGTGGGGGTCGACGAGTCCGGTGATTTCAGCAGCTTTGGGGAGCCCGCTGAACTGGCGACCCGCTCGTCGATGCTGACCGAGGGGCTTGAATTGATGCGGGCGATGTGGGCCGGCAAGGCCATCCAGCACAGCGGCTCGCATTATCAGGTGCACTTGGCGGCCACGGAGCCGGAGCCGCACCGCATTCCGGTCTGGATGGCCAGTTCCAGCAACAACCCGCGGGTGATCAGCCGTGCCGCCAGCTGCGACGGGATCTTCCCCAACCCGGAAGACCACGAGCTGATCCCCGAGGAAGTCGCTGGCATCCGCCAGGAGTTGCAGCGCTCCGGGCTGCCGGCCGACCGGCCGTTCGACATCGCCGTGCGCGGCAACGCAAGTCCCGCATGGCAGGAAGACAAGAACGTTGATCTCACGGGACTCGCCCAGGCTGGCATGACCTGGTGGCTGGAGTCGCTGATCCACTTCGACCCGCTGGAGTTGTCGATGGCGGTCGTCGACGCCGGACCGCCTCGCGTGTGATCGCATCGATGTGGTCATGAGGCTCCTGCGGTGCGTGGGGTGGGGATCCCGAGGTCGACGGTGGGGCGTTGGGTTCGGCGTTGAGTGTCGTCGCGCTTGGCGCGGAGGAGCTGGAGGGTGAGGTCGAGTCCTTCGAGCTCACCGGCCCAGCCCTCGGCTTGGGCGCGGGCTCTGCGGGTGATGAGGTCGGCTTCCAGGTCGTCAAGCCGGCTGATCATCTTCGGGCTGACCTGGAGCATCGGACACCGGATGCACGCGTGCTCATGCTGGCAGGGGGTGCCGTAAGGGCGTCCGCATGCGCCGAGTTCGACCTTGCGCTTGTCGAAGTGCTCTTCGAACTCGTCCCACTCGTCGCTGGTGACGTCGCGGTATTCGTCGTCGGGGCGGAGCTGGCGACGTTCGTTGAGATGGGCGAGGTAATGGCGGATGACGTCTTCGTCGAACACGGCGACGTAACCGCGGGTGGTCTGGATGTTGAGGTGGCCGAGCAGCATGGCGCCGATGTGGATGGGCAGTCCGCTGTTGACGAGTTCGGTGGTGAAGATGCGGCGGAAGTCGTGCGGGGTGAACTTGACCGAGCGGAACGCGGGATGGCGTTCGGCGAGGTCCGTGCAGCGTCGTGCGAGCATGTTGATGACGGTCACGGGACTGATCACGCTGCGGGTGGACCCGATCTTGCGCTGGAACAGGAACGGCATCGGCGGGCTCCAGACCTTGTCGTGAGGGTCGAAGCGCCGCAGGACCGGGACCGGGCTGCCGTCGCGGGTGTGGCGTCGGATGACGGACGCGATGACGTGGAACAGTTCGGCGGACATCGGGATGACGCGCTCGCGGTCGGTCTTGGACGGGCTGATGACCAGGAGGGCGACCATCTCGCCGTTGTTGCGCTGGTAGTGGCGGATGCTGAGGTGACTGACCTCGCACATCTCCTCGATGCGGGCGCCTGAGTGACGCAGGGTTTCGACCGTGGCCCAGTCCCAGAAGGCTGTCTCTTCCTCTGCTTCGATGTGCACCAGCTGCCCGGTGTCGTCCCGGACGCGGACGGGTGTGCGGTGGCCGCCGCGGGCGAGTGTGCGGTCTTCCTCGGTCAGGACGCGGCGGTAGGTGCGGCCTCCGTGGGCGAAGGGCGTGTCGGTGGCGGCTGTTGAGGCGTGTTCCAGGAGGGTGCGGGTGTGGTCGTAGCGCTCCTCGACGTGTCGGACGAGGAGCGGTAGGAGTGGTTGGCGCAGACGGGTTCGGTCGGCGGACCGCTCGTTGATCCGGCGGCGGCGCTTGGCCAGTCCGCGTAGTTCGCTGGGCGGGACAGGGCATGAGGCGACCCAGGGAGCCCAGCGTTCGGGTTCGTCGGCGGCCCAGGTGTGCAGGTCGTAGTAGAAGCTGCGGACGGCGATGACGATGGTGTCGACACCGATACGGGGCTTGCCGTCGTGGCGGACGCCGATCTGCCGGCGCCAGGCGCTGTAGAGGTCGGCCGGAATGTGCAGATCGGCTTGCCCGGGGTTGATCTCTTCGATGCGGGCCCAGAAGTGGTGGGCGACGTGGCGGACGAGGTGGACCAGGGAGGCGTAGTCGGTGTCGGACTTGCGGCGGTGGAAGTAGTCGAGCAGGAGCCGGCGGACGCTCTGGTTGCGGATGGTGTGGCGGTCGACGAGTTCCTCGAGCGTGAGCTGGCCGCGGTGCAGGGCCTGACGCAGGGTGGCGGGTGTGCTGGGTGCGAAGTGGCCCATGGCGTGCAGGACGTTCCAGGCAGCATGCCCGGCGAACACGTTGGCATCCTTCTTGCCGGGCCGCAGAGCAGCCTTCGCCGTGCGTGAGGCGTGGGCGTGGTGGAGCAGGGCCGCCGGCGTGAGGTCGGCGAAGCCGATGTCCTGGACCGCGAGCAGGCAGCACACGTCGAAGAGCGCTTCGCGTTTGTGGGGCCAGGAGAAGTCATGGTGAGCGACCTGGGCGGCGTACTTCTCCAGCAGGGCGTCGTTCTGGGCAGCGATGAACTGGTCGGGGAATCCGTTGAAGTTGTGCTTCTTCATCACCAACAGCGTCGGCTGGACGACGCGGAGGCAGAACAGAGCCCTGACGCCGACGCTGTACTTCTGCCCGGTCCGGTTGGTGCCCAGGTCAGCGGCGGTGATCTCGCCGCGGCCCAGCGGGCTGGCATCCCAGCGCTGTTGCCAGGTGCTGCCCCCGAACCCGCCCAAGTAGGCCAGGACGCGCCGGGTGGAGGCCCGGTGCTGTTCGGCGGTCCGAGCGGAGGCTGCCGGCGAGGCGTCGTGCGCGAGCTGGCCGATGAGCAGCGGCGTGGCGGCGGACAGATCCCCGAAGGGGCGCGGCACGGTGGTCGCCGAGGCCGGTCGGGCCTCGATCCGGCTGGAGGCGAAGGCCGGCTCGTCGCCGGTGTGGGTGTGGCGGCGGCTGACTCCGGTGGTGGGACGGGCGAGGTCAGGCACCGAACACCGCCTCGATGTCCGCTGCGGCGTAGCCCGCGGGGTAGTGCCGGGCCGGTCGGGGCGTGGCGTAGTGCTCGGCGAGTTTGTCGAAGAGTTCCTCGATGTGGACGGCCAGATAGCGGTTGGTGGTCTGGATGTCGGCGTGCCGCATGATCGTCTGGACCTCGGGGAGCGTGAGTTTCCCGCCATTGGCCATGCGGTAGGCGGCGGTGTGCCGTAGATCGTGCAGGGACCAGTTCGTTCCCAGCAGGGTGTTCGCCCGCTGCATGACACGGCGCATGGCCCAGTAGGTCAGCGGACGGTCGGGGCCTCGGCGGGCCCTCCAGAGGGGTCCGCCATCGGCGGGTGTGCCGGCCGCGTCGAGGTAGAGGGCCAGGCGGAACAGGCCCTGCGGGGAGACCGGAACCGCTTCCCTGGCCCGGGTGCCCTTGGTGATCACATAGATCCGCTGGCCGGACCAGTCGATGTCGCCGACGGTGATGCCGAGGAGTTCCTTGGCGCGTGCACCGCTGGAGACGAAGATCTCCAGCAGTGCCCGGTCCCGGTCGCAGTTCATCGCGGTGAACAGTTCGTCCCACAGCCGGTCGGGAATCGACCGCGGCGACCGGTCGGACACGCGCTGCCGCAGCCGGGCCCGGCCCACCACCGGCGTAGGTTCCAGCGGACTGCGGTGGCCCAGCGCGCGGCGCCGCTGAGCCGAGTGCGGTACCGGGTTGACGACCGGGCCGCGGCCGTGATGGGCGTGGAACTCGTAGAACCCACTGATCACCGTCAGAGCGTGGTTGATGGTGCGCGGCGCGTACCCGGCGCACAGGGATGCCTTGCCCGTGCGGAGATTGACCGTCCCGGCCACCGGAGCATCGGCCCGGTGCCGCTGACGCTGCGGGTTGGCGGCCGAGCGCAGCCAACCCGTCAGCACCGCGACCTCCGACTCCGTCGCCCGCTCCCACCCGGTGCCCAGCAACCACAGCAGGCGGAACCACCGCAGCATCCCGTAGCCGTAGCTGCGGCAGGTCAGCGGGCTGGAATCCCCAAGCGCCAGGTCCCGCAGAAACGCGGTGACCGGCTCGACCTCGGCCCCCGTCGCATCGAGCATCGCGTACGGCGGATGTGCCCGGTTCACCTCCACCACTCGTCCAAGGCGAGGGATGGCCCCGCGGCCCTCCAGCAACTCATCGCGTACACCCATCACTTGCTCCTTGATGGCGGCCTGTTATGCCGTGACCAACGAGGCGAAGATGGTGCAGTTAACAGAGCAGTCGCGCCCCTCCAGCCAGCGGGCGAATCCGGCCCGCCGGTCGGCGGGGCGGTTGGAAAGATCATGCGAGATTTCGTGTCCACAGCTGTGGGCGATGCTCCACGTTGTTCGGACGGCCATATGAGGGTGAATCTCCTTATTGTCAGGGGTGTTTCGGTGTGTTCCGGGTGTTCGGCGCGACCTGGGCGGGGTGCTGGCACCCCGGGCAGTGGCCTCGGCAAGGCGGCAGTGGTGGACGGTCAGCGGGTCCGCCCGGTGGCGGCGGTTTCGGCGGCGTGCTGGTCGAGACGGTGGGGCGGGAGGGTTCCTGGGACGAAGCGACGGTGGCGCTGCGGACCACCGCGATCAGGGCCTCGCCGGACTCGAGCCACACCGCCATGGCCTCATCGGTGCCGCCCGGTTCGAGCCCGCGCTTCCGGCGCCGTCGCTGGACTGCGTCAGGGAGGCGAGGAGCGTCTCGAAGCGGTCGAGAACCTTCGCATCCTGCGCGGCCAGGGGCTTGGCGCCGGCGCGACGACTGCCGGGGATCAGGTAGGGCGCGTGGATGACGAAAGGCTCCAACGCGGCGTCCAGGGGCGCGGGGTACGGGTAAGGCACGGTGCCGGGCTCGACGTCGTCCCGCAACCAGTCGAGGTCTTCCTGCATTTCGCGCAGCCGCGCGAGGTTCACCAGTTGCTCGAATTCCGGCAGGAGGCGTGAGCGCACCTCTGCGGCGACTGCATGGGCGGTGGGGGCGGCGACAGCGCGTGGCCCTGCGCCGATCACGTGGAGGTGGTCAGCGGAGGGAAGCAGGGTGGCGACCACGTGCTGGCCGTCCCACGGGCGTTCGGCCAGGAGGAGTTCGGTAACTGGTGATGACCTTGGTCTGGCAGTCTCGGGCCGTGTGGTGGAGCTGGGTGAGCGCCTCGTGTGCTCGGGAGTGGTTGTCGAGGCCCAGCCGGTGGACCTTGTCCTGGTGCCGGGTGAACCCCGCCAGTTCCAGGGCGGTGGTGGCCCACCGGTGCCGCTCCCCGCTGGGAGCGCGACGATCGTGTTGCAGGCGGCGAGGTGCAGGGTGATCTCGGCGGAGGGCGTCAGGGCAGCGGGCTTTCGTTTTGGGACGCTGGGTCAGCGTCGTGGCCGCTGCGGGGTGCCGGCGGGCGAGGGCTGCGCGGTCATGGCGGTCTTCGTGCGGCGTAGCGTCGGCGGTGCGGAGACTGCGGCCGGAGTGGGGCACAGGTCAGGGTCGAGGTCGACGCTGT
Source organism: Streptomyces gottesmaniae (assembly GCF_031845845.1). NCBI lineage: Bacteria > Bacillati > Actinomycetota > Actinomycetes > Kitasatosporales > Streptomycetaceae > Streptomyces > Streptomyces gottesmaniae. Next base: position 169,354 of record NZ_JAVRFJ010000010.1, on the reverse strand, counting down.
AGAGGGCGGCGGTGAGCATCTCCGCAGCACAGGTGGCGTGTTCGTTCTCCCAGGTGTGGCCCAGGTCGAACGGCAACCGGATCCACACGCCGCGCAGCGTGGGATAGGTGTCGAATCCGGCACGGGCCAGGACGCGCGCGGCGAAGGCATCGACCGGGCCATCGACTTCGACTTCGCCGCCCAGGCCGCGGGTGATGTGGATCGCTTCGTCGCTCATCGGCTCCGCCCCTTTGGGGCGGTCTGTGCTCGGTCGCCCACGGGCACAGCGGCGGTCTGCGGCACAAACTCAGGGAGGGTGGCTGTCGGGGCGGTGAGCCTTTGCGGGGAGCGGGTGGCCGCTGCCTGCGCGATGGGATTGCGTCGCTCCATCAGCTTGTTGCGCACGGCCGGTTGCGGTGGGCCGGCGGTGAGGGCGGGGTCGAGGGGGTAGTCGGCCTGCACCTCGTAGCCGTGTCGGCGAAGGTCGAGGACGGCCTGGCGGGTACGGCGGACCCCATCCTGCTGGGGGTGGGTGAGCCGGTACAGGCCCGGGGTCTCGGGGACCGGCTCGAACTGTTCACGGACCAGGAACCAGTCGGCCAGGTGCGCGGGGATGTTCGCGGTGGCGGCGGCCACGAAGCCGTGGTCGGGATGGGCGCCGAAGCGGAAGTGGTCAGACAGAGGCGAATCCCTTCTTTGAGCGGTCAGCGGTGCGCTGCCGCGGAGCGCGGGGCGGGCAGCGACGCGGGGCGGGCGGTGAGCAGTCGCGGGCTGGGCGCGGACAGCGCGGCCAGCCCGCCCGGTACGGCGGCGCGGGCCTGGCGCTCGAACGCTTCGCTGTCGGCGAGCCACGTTTCGATCGCGGGCAGGACGGCGAGGCCGAGCTGCCCGCGAACCTGGCTCCATGCGTGGGCCGGCAGTGTGCGGGGATGAGGGCGCTCCGGGGAGGGGATCAGCGGGAGCGGGATGGGGTTGTGGTGGTCGACGCGGTGGGTACGGCGGGCGCGGCCGGTGGTGTGCGGGTGTCGGCAGCGGCGCGCAGGTGTTTCGCGGCGCGGGCGAGGTAGATGCGGCTGTCGCCGAGGCGGTCTTCGAGCCGTTGGTGCTCGGTGGTGATCGCCCGGTCGCGGGCGGGGCCAGGGGCCTGGTGACCGAGGTCGGCGAGATGGCCGAGGTGATGAACTGCGGCGCTGAGGGCGGCGAGCGCGAGCCCGGTGGGTTCGGCGGCGCTCGCGAGCGCGAGGGTCGTGCGGCGCACCGTGGTCGTGGGCCGGACCGGGGAGCGGGCGGCGGCGCGATGGCGGAAGGCGCTCTCGCCGGCCAGGAATCCCAGCACGCGGGCCAGGTGACGGACTTCGTCGTCCAGGATCTCGCTCAGTGCCGGATCCGGGCGGACCTGGTCGGGGAGCGGAAGGTGGTCGGCAACGGTGTTGAGCCGGTCGGCCACGTCGTGCAGCAGCATCCGCTGGTCGGGATCGGACAGTGGCAACTCCTTGATGCGGGGACCGGGTTCTACCGGCGGGAAGTGGATTTCGGGGAGGAGGACACCATTGGCAGCATCTTGCTCGCGCCTGCTGATGCCGCAGTGGGAGGCGGGAGGGGAGCGGCGCGGCGGAAGTTGACCCCGATGCCCTGGAGTGTGAGCCGCTGGGCGGCGAGCTGGACCAGCAGGGCGCGCTCCTTGGGGCCGTAGGAGGCCGGCAGCACGAAGGCGAACTCATTCGGGCTGTACTGGAAGTTGCAGCCGAATAGCGTCATGCGTGCCTCTTCGGGAACCGAGTCGTACGGTGCCCCCAGCACGCCGTCCGGGTACCAGACCAGCGTGAGAGTCTGGGCGACGTCGGGCGCGGGCTGTCGGTGCGGCGGCTCGGGCTGGCCGAAGGCGTTGCGCCGGACCGCGTCCAGAGCCGCCCAGTAGCGGGGCAGCAGGCGTCGGGTGACTGCGGCGGCGGCGCGGGCCGGATCGTTGGGGACGGCGATGCCGTTCGGCTCACGTACCGGGGAAATCTGGTGGGTCTTGAAGCCCTCGGGCTCCAGTGGGGCCACCACGAACTGGTGGCGGTACAGGGGCCGGTCGGTGACGTAGAGCTGCCCTCCATCGGGGCCGTTCAGGACGGCGTCATGGCCGAGGACGTACTGGCTGACGATGTAGTCGACGTGGCCGGCGTCCCAGAGCCGTTCGATGGTGGGGAACTGGTCCTGGTAGGTGGGGTGGCGGTGGTACTCGCTCGTCCAGGTGCCGGGCAGGCGTTCGGCGAGCGCGGCGGCGAAGGCGGACAGGTCGGTGCGAGTCGGGGGCATGGGCTCCTAGGGTTCTCTGCGGCGGGTATGTGGTCAGACGCGGCGCAGGCTGTCGAGTACGCCGCCCCACTGGGGGCCGTCCCAGTTGATGACCAGCGCGGATCCGTCCGGCTTGAGCTTGAGTGTGCCCCGGGCGCGGTCCGAGTCCGGTGTCGTGCAGTGCAGGGTGAGCACGGGTGGTTCCGTGGGGGTCTGGGCGAGAGTGCCGGGGCAGGCAAGGGTGCCGGTCGTGGTGACGGCGGTTCCGGAAATGGTCAGCGAGGCGATGGGGCTGTCGGAGTTGATCGGCCGCCACGTGCCGTCCAGCCCGTGAACCGTGTGCGTGGCGGCCGGCGTTGGGGTGCGAGGTGCCGGGGAGACGCTGACGGAGGTGGTGTCAGTGGCCTCGGTGGTGGTGCCGCATCCGGCTACCAGGGCGGTGGCTGCCAGGAGGGCGGAGCCGGAAACCGCGGCCCGGTGACGTCGGCGTGGGGTGAAGGCGGACATGGGAAGGCTCCTGTCGGTCGTCGAAACGCGAGGTGAGCGGGGTCTCAGTGCATGCGGGCGTCGGTGTCGAAGAGCGCCAGTTCGTGGGGGTGCAGGAGGTGCTGCACGATGAAGCTGCGCCCCGCGACCTTCCACAAGCCGCGGCCCCGGTTGAGGTGGGAGATCGCGTCGGTCTCCACCGAGGTCAGGCCCAGCAGGGCTGCTGCGGCATGGAGTTGGTCGGTCTCCTGTCGGTAGACGATGCGGGTGGAGCAGTCGGCGAGCAGACCTTCGGCCAGGGCTCGGCCGCGGGATCCGGCGTCGCCCGCGGTGAGCAGGTCGGACAGCCGGTGGATCACCATCAGGTTCGCGATGCCGAGTCCGCGGCTCAGCTTCCACTGGGACTGCATGCGCTGCAGGAGGCCGGGGTGGCGCATCAGGCGCCAGGCTTCGTCGTAGACGATCCAGCGCCGGCCGCCGTTCGGGTCGGACAGTGCGGATTCCATCCACGCGGACGCGCAGGTCATCGCCAAGACCAAGGCGGTGTCGTCGCCGGATCCGCCCAGGCGGGACAGGTCGATGGTGAGCATCGGCGAGTTGGGATCGAAGGCCACCGTGCTCGGGGCGTCGAACATCCCGGCGAGGTCGCCGTGGACCAGCCTGCGCATGGCGTGGGCCAGGTCGCGGGAGGCGTCGCCGAGGCGGCCGGACATGATGCCGCCGGCCACGTCGAGTTCGTCTGGGTTGTTGAGGGTGGCGGCGATGTCGCCGAGCAGCGGGGTGCGACCGGTGGCGGCGGCGCGGGTGACGACGGCATCCAGCGCGACGTCGAGGCCGGTGTGCTCCATCGGCAGCAGGTCCCGCCCGAGCACGGTGCGGGCCAGCGAGCCGAGCAGCAGCAGGCGGCGCTTGCGGATCTCGCCCGCCCAGTCGGCCTCGGAGACGCTGTTGGGCCGCGGTGCCGCGTCCAGAGGGTTCAGCTTTCCGGGCAGGCCCGGCCCGAGCGCGATGGAGGTACCGCCCAGCGCCTGCGCCACGGGCGTCCATTCCCCCTTCGGATCACACGGGACGTAGACCCGGTACCCGAAGGCGATCGACCTCAACGCGAAGGACTTGGCCAGCGCCGACTTGCCCTGCCCGATCACCCCGGCAAGGAGCACGTTGGGGTTGGTGAAGCCCTCGACCTTGCCGTACAGCGCGAACGGGTCGAAGCAGAAACTGGCTTCGGCGTGGACGTCGCGGCCGATGTAGATGCCCTCGGCGCCGAGGCCGCCTTCGGCGAGAAACGGGTACGCCCCGCTCGCGGTGGCGGTGGTCATGCGGTGGGCGGGCAGCTTGAGCCTGTTGTTGCGGGAGGACGCGGGGCCGGGTCGCCCGGCGGGTGGGAAGAGGGGGGCCGGCATCTCCTGTTCTGCTACGCCAGCGCCGCTGGTGTGGGCGGCTGCTTCGAGGCGGGCCTTCGCGGCGGCCTCGGCAAGCTGCCGGCGGGCAGCCTTGCGGGACGCGCGATCGGTGCCGTGCGGGGTGAACAGGGGGCTGGCGCTGGCGCGGCGGGCGCGGCGCGCAGGCCGGTGGCTCATGACGGGGCGGCTTTCACGTGACGGCGGTCTGGACGCGGCGCGGGGTCAGACGACCGGCGAAGCGGTGAACAGAATCGGGCTGCGATAGCTCTTGCCGTCGCCCGACCAGTCCAGCTTGGATGTAGCCGTCGGCGAGGTAACGGCCGGAGCCCGCCTTGGACTTGAGGGTTCCGGTCGAGTAGGAGCCGTTGCCGTTGCCGCTGCTGTGTTCGAGCGCGTGCTCCAGGCCGGTGTAGGCGCCGGACTTCACGACCGGGTCCGTGCCGCTGACGCTCCGCTTGGTCTGGAGCTGGAACTTGGCGTTGTTGAAGGTGTAGGTGCTGCGGTTCTTGGCCGTGTACGGGCCGTCCCAGTACACGGTGGCGGTGGTGTAGATGTAGCCGCCGGATCGCATGGCGCACAGCGTCACGTCGAAGTCCCAGTTGTCGGAGTCGGGGCCGTTATAGCTCGGGTCGTCGACGCTGTGGCTGCTGGTCTTGCAGTGGTAGCTGGCGGCGGATGCCGGAGTGGCCGTGGCCAGGGCGGCGGTGCCGGCGAGCGCGGCGAGGGCGACGGCGGCGGAGGTGGAGCGCTTCAGGTTGCGCATTCAGGGCCTTTCGGGGGTGCGGGGGTTACTGACTGCAGGTGGTGGTGTGGCCGTGCAGCGGGGTGTTCAGGTCGCTGGGTGTGGTCTTGCGGCGGACGACGTGACCTGCGGCGAGGTGGCGCTGGCAGATGGTCAGGACGGGTGGCCCCTCGGGCAGCCGCTCTGGGTGGCATTCCGTGTCCGTCGGGGTCTCGTCCGCGGCGGGCAGGAGGTGGAAGGCGTCGTGCACCGCGGCGGCGGACTGCCACAGCCGGGTGTGCGCGGTGGCGAGATGGCGGCCGGCGGCGGGATGCGGCGGACGGGTGGATTCGGCGAGCTGGTCGAGCAGGTGGTGCAGTGCGGTCAGATGGGCGTGCAGTACGTCGAGGTGCACGCGATCCGCGGGTGAAGCGGTGTGCTGGGTGCGTGGGGTGAGGGCGCGGGCGTGGTGGCGGATACCGGCGCTGGCGGCCCGCAGGTACGGGTACGCGTCACCGACGGGGATGGCAGAGGTCAAAGGGGGAGAGTTCCTTCCTGCCATGGGGCAGGACGTCGGCTGGTGCCGGAGTGGGGCTACAGGGCCGTGCGGGCGAGGGGGAGGGCGCCGAGCGTGAAGGCGTCGGGCTGCTGGAAGTTGAGCCGTCGCAGATCGACCTGGGCGGTGACGGCGGCGGTCTCGATCTGCGCGCACGCGGCGTCGAGCAGGGCGTCGGTCTCCGCGGAGACGGTGAGCAGCCCGGTCAGCGACACGTCGGCGTGTCCGGCGATCAACTGGCGCTCGCGGACCTTGACATCCGCGTATTCGACGGAGTCGGCTTCGGAGTCGACCTGCCCGCGACGTGAGCGTTCGTTGGCGTCGGCGATGATCGCCGCCTTCTTGCGCTGCACGTCGCGCATCGCGGACTCGAGTCCCTGCGGCACGTATATCAGGGAGAGGGTGCGCCGGACCCCGGCGGTGAACATCAGGCCGTGCAGGAAGCCCGCGCTCGTTTCGGTGCGGGGCCAGTCCTCGACCCAGTAGGTGGCGTGCCGGGCGGAGTCGGTGGCGAGCCGGTCGTACTCCTCGACCTGGACCACGGGCCCGGCGGCTGCCGGGTCGGCTTCGGCCCGGCCGGAGTTGGACCACTGTTGCAGCGCGGACAGCGCCCTGGGGTCGTAGGCGGTGCGGATGACGGCGGCGATCTCGCGGGCGCTGAGCCAGCCGGTCACCATCAGTCCGGCGCTGCGCGCGGCCTGGGCGATGGCGGACGTGGTCTGTTCCATCACAGTGAAGGCGCCGGGCAGTCCGCCGCCGGCCTGACTGATGAGGCGCTTGGCGGCCTTGAGGTCGAGGGAGATCGCCAGGTACGCCTCGTGCGGGGCAGCGGCCGGGCCGGCGGAGGCGACAAGTTCGCTGTAGACCTGTCCGGCGACCGGGGCTTCGGGGTGGCCCTGCTGGGCCCAGTAGCGGGTGAGGGTGTCGCCGCTGTCGGGCACGGTGCGCTCCAGGACCTGCACAGTGGCGACGTGTCCGGTGCGGGCGATGCCCGCCAGGACCCGCCCCCAGCTGCTGACGTTGTGGTTCTGACTCGCCGGGTCGAGGAGCGCGAAGGCCCTGCTGGAGACGCGGGCGATGGCGGTCAGGGTCTGGCCGTGAGGGTCGTGCACGGCGGCGGCCTGGTTGGCGGAATCGCCGGGCGTGACGACGCGCAGTGAGGCGGCGGTGCCGGGCAGGTGCAGGATGCCGTCCTGGCGGGGACGGGTGACAGGCCGGGCGAGCCACAGGCTCTGGCCGGTACGCCGCCGCCGGGCGAAGCGCAGGACGATCGGCGCCCAGTCGATCAGCGAGCGGCCGTGCCTGCGGACGACGACCAGGGCGGCGACCGCGGCCCACAGCGGGGTTAGGGCGAGGGCACCGAGCAGCCCGGTGGATATCACCGTGACCAGCAGCAGAGCCAACGCGCAGGAGACGAGGACGAGTTGGGGCAGGGAGAGGCCGAGCAGGATGCCGCGCCTGGACCGGTGGGGGAATTTGACGGTGAGCGGTTGGACGGTGAGATCAGACAAGGGCCGTTCCGATGGTGCGCGGGGCGGTGGCCGGGGCGGCGCGCGGCGAGGAATGCGCAGCGCGTGCCGCCCCGGAGTCGGGCAAGGTCACAGGCCGGTGGGCGGAGGCGGCGGTGCCCCGGTTCCGCTGGAGGTGCCGGCGGAGTTCGGTGCCGGCGGGGCGCCCTGCGGCGGCGGTGTTGAGGTGCCTGCGCCGGGCTGCGACATGAAGCCGCCGCCGCCGCTGGGGGGCGCTCCGGAACCGCCACCCTGTCCGGGGCCACCGCCGACCTGACCACTGATGTCGTCACCGGGGCTGGTCGGCGGGGGCCGGACGGCCTTCTCCAGACCGCTCGTGATCCCCTCATCCCCGGACGACGGCGTGCTTGAGCTGCCGCCTTCCTTGCCGGTGTCCGGCGTGGGGTTCGCGGCGATGTCGCCGGGGAAGCCACCCGGCACGGAGTCCGGGCCCTGGGGAGCGGCGCCCGCTCCGGCCGCGGCACCGCCACTTCCGGCAGTGGCGACCGCGGCGGCGGCCTTGCGCCCGGCGCGTTCGGCGTGCTGACGGGCCATCTGCGCACCGGCTCCGCCGGAGCGGTGCAGGGTCTCGGCGTCCGAGCCCTCGGAGGCGGCCCAGTGCACGAACTTGAACGTGGCATACGGGCACAGCAGGACCAGCGCCAGGATGACGATGCCGGCCATCACGTCGGCAAGGGCGGCGATGCCGTCCTTCGCCTCGGTCTTACCCATCGCGGCGATCCCCAGGACGAAGATCACAGTCATCAGCAACTTGCTCACCACGAGGGTGGCGGTGGCTTCGATCCAGCCCTTGCGCCAGCGCCGGGCGACCTCCCAGCCGCCGCCGGCTCCGGCGAAGACGGCGAGGGTGACCATGACGAGGATGCCGACCTTGCGGACCATCATCACGCACCAATAGAGGAAGGCGCCGATCGCGGCACCGATGCCGACGAAGACCGTGACGAGCCAGCCCAGGCCTGACAGAGAGGCGATCTGCCCCACCTTGACGATCCGCCGCACTGCCGTGGCGATGTCCAGGTTGGCGGCCTTGAAGAGTCCGTCGCTCAATGCATCGACGACTTCGGTGGCGACGGTGGTGAAGGCGATCGCGGTGAACGCGAACAGCACGCCGGTGGCGGTGCCGGCGAATGCTTGGGTGAGCGCCTGGCCGTCGCGGCGGATCGCGGCGCGCACGAGCTGGGCGCAGAACGTGGCGACGAGGACGACCAAGCCGATCGGCAAGATCATCTCGTAGTTGTCGCGGAACCACCCGGCGTTCAAGTCGACCTTGGTGGTGGTGTTGACCGCCTCGGCTGCCAAGTCAGCTGCGGCTGCAGCGAGTTCGCCCGCGCTCTTGGCCATCCAGTTCCCGATGGCCGTGCCCGGGTCGGAGGCGAAATCCACGGCGTCACCGACGGTACAGAGCTGGGACGCGAGAGGGAGGTCGCAGAAGCCCAAGGGGGAATCCCCTCCTTTCTCAGGTGGGCTGGGGGCGAGTCAGGGCACGACGCGGGGGGCGATGGAGACCAGCGAGCAGTTCGCGTTGGGGCGGCACTGCACCGCGAGGGTGACCGAGCGGTCCTCGGCGCCGGCCCCGCCCTTCTTCCAGGCGATCTGCTGCGTGCCGGTGACGGTGACGGCGTAGACGTACGCCTCCGTGATCGCCGACGGATCATCCGCCAGGGCCTGCTTGAACGCTGAGGGGTAGTGGCCCTCCGTGACGGTGGCGGTGGCGTACTGGTCCTCGTCGGCCATCCGCGACCACAGCACCGGATCCGGCACCTGCTCGGCGATCGAAGACCAGTCGGCGTACTTCGTCTCCGACGTCAGCCACGCCCTCATCCCGGCGAGCTGCTGGTCACGGCTGGTGGTGCGGGTGTCGTACGACCACAGCGTTGCCGCGACGGCCTTCGCGAAGGCGACCGGGTCCGCCAGCTGCGGGGGCTTGGCCACCGAACCGGCCCCGGCCGACGCCGTCGGACCGGCGGACGCGGAGGTACTGCTGCTCGGCCCGGAGGACGGAGCGGCGGCCTGGCTGTCGCCGGCTGTGGTGCGGCCGGTGAGCAGGGCGACGACGACGGCGAGGGCCAGCAGGACGGCGAAGCCGGTCGCGAGGACCGTGATGCGCTGGCGGGTCGACCAGCCGAGGCCGTAGCCGGACAGGGAGGGGAATCGTTTCGGCATCAGTGGACCTGCGACCCCAGGGCGGAGAAGAACGCCACGACCCCGTTCGCGGCGCCGAGACCAAGGGCGGCGCCCGCCGCGACGACCGCGCCCTTCTTGCCGTTCGCCTCGGCCTGGTGGCCGCCAGTGTGGTGGCCCCACGCCCACACGCCGAGGGAAACGGCGAGCGCGCCGACCACGGCGACGATCGCGAACAGGTTGATCGAGTTGACGACGTTCTTTAGCACGGCGAGGCCGGGCAGGCCACCGCCCGAGGGCGTGATGCCGGGGTCGTAGGCCAGATACTGCACGGTTTCGAGCAGGTGCAATGAGGCTCCGTAAGTTGTAGGTGCTCCGTGCTGTCAGCGGAATGAGGGTGGGCAGGACGGCGGGTCCTGCGGGGCCCGTCCGAGGCGAGTGCGGAAGAGGCACAGGGGGTATCCCGGTCAGGGAGTGTGCCGGGGCTGCCGCGCCCCGACCGGGGGTCAGATGACGCGGCGGGCGGCGAGGATGTCCCAGTCCGCGAGCGGCGTGATCCGCACAGGCTTTCCGGTGCGGGGGGCCTCGATCGCGAGTCCCGAGCCGATGTACATGCCGACGTGTTCGGGGCGGGCGGCGCTGCCGCGGGAGAAGATCAGGTCACCGGGCTTGAGCGCCTTGGGGGACACAGCCTTGCCCTCGTTGACCTGCGTATACGTGGTGCGGGTGAGCTGGATGCCAGCGTGCTTGTACGCCTGCTGGGTCAGCGAGCTGCAGTCGCAGCGGCCCATCGGGTCGGGGCCGTGCGGCGCAGTGCAGGTGCCGCCCCACTGATACATCGTGCCGAGCTGCGCCATCGCCCAAGCGATCGCCTTGCGCGCCTTCGGATCGGAGTCCTTCGGGATCGAGTAGCCCTTCGGTACCGACCCTTCCGGGATGGTGCCGTACCCGGAGCCGTCCTCGGCCGCCGCACAGGACGCGGTACTGGAGGTGGTGTTCGTCTCGCTGGTGTCCTGGTCGGCGTCGGGGAACGTCGCGGCGATCGCCTTCTGGAGGGCGGTCGCCAGCTCCTCCCAGTCGGCGTAGGCGTCGGGGTAACCGGAGCGCTGGACCTTCTGCGCGGCCTGGGCGACGGTCAGCTGCTGCCAACCGTCCACCGCGAGCAGGTGCTTGTAGAACTGCTCGCTCGCGTAGACGGGGTCGTGGATCTCCGTAGCGGTGCCCCATCCCTGGCTCGGCCGCTGCTGGAACAGACCCAGCGAGTCGCGGTCGCCAGAGTTCAGGTTGCGTAGCCGGGATTCCTGCATCGCGGTGGCGAGCGCGATGATCTGGCCCTTCTTCGGCACGTGGAGGCCGAGCCCGGTCGCCACGATCGTGCGGGCGTTGGGGATCTGCTCCTCGGGAAGGGACAGGCCCTCGACGTGCACGTCCTTGGCAGTCGCACCGTTGAGGATCTTGGTGACCTGCTCGACGACCGTGTCGGTGTCGACGTCGCCCACGCAGCTGAAGGACGAGTAGGTGGTCTGGGCGGCCTCGCTGCTGGTGGCCATCAGCATGGCCGTGCCGGCGAGGAGGAGAGGAGAGAGGACGAAGACGCCGATGCCGGCGGCCACGCCCTTCAATCGGGGACGCCTCCCGGGCGGCCGTCACGGGCCGGAGACCGGTGCGCGGGCAGGGGAGGGCAGAGCGATGTCACAACGAGGTCCTTGGTGAAGTCCCGGCGGCGCGTGCGTCGTTGAGGAAAGGGCGCGACGGCCGGGGTGGTGGGTAAATCGAGGGCCCAGATACACGTGCGCGAGTTGCCGCTCGCGCTGGTGCAGGGGCGTCGCGTCAGGTGTGCCAGGACATGGGGATACCTCCACGAGGGCAGGGGCGGGGATGCGCCATCGGCGTGGTCCGCCGGGCAGTTCCAAAACACTAAGGGCGGATCCCCGGTTGCCGAAATCGTCTCTGATCAAGGCTCTATTTCGGGGTTTTCGGCGGCGATAGCGCTCAACCGGGGATCGTGCCCTACAGTTTTGTCTCCTCCCCTCGCCCCCGCCGCTGCGCGGCCCGCAATGCTTTCCTGCCCGAATGCGGTCCCGCGGGTTACCCAGGCGGGCCGGAGCGTCTCTCCCTCACCTCACCTCACCCGACCCGAATTGGGGTATCTCTTTGCCTTTTTCCCTGCATCAGGGCGACGCGCTCGGCGTCCTCGCCGAACTGCCGGACAACTGCGTCGACTCCGTCATCACCGACCCGCCGTACAACAGCGGCGGGCGAACGGCCAAGGAACGCACCTCCCGCAGCGCGAAGCAGAAGTACACCTCCGCCGACGCAGGTCACGAACTGCCGGACTTCACCGGCGAGAACATGGACCAGCGGTCGTACGGCTTCTGGCTGACCCAGATCATGACCGAGGCACACCGGCTCACCAAGGTCGGCGGCACTGCGCTGCTGTTCACCGACTGGCGGCAGCTGCCGATCACCACGGATGCCATCCAGGCCGCCGGCTGGCTCTGGCGTGGCGTGCTCGCCTGGCACAAGCCGCAGGCCCGCCCCCAGAAGGGACGTTTCACCCAGAACTGCGAATTCGTCGTCTGGGCCAGCAACGGACCGATCGACGCCTCCAGGAACCCGGTCTACCTGCCCGGCCTGTACAGCGCCTCGCAGCCGTCGGGCAAGAGCCGGCAGCACATCACGCAGAAGCCTGTCTCCGTCATGCGTGAGCTGGTGCAGATCTCCCCGCCCGGCGGCACGGTGCTCGACTTCACCTGCGGATCCGGCTCGACGGGAGTCGCGGCCCTTCTGGAGGGCCGCGATTTCATCGGCGTCGAGAAGACCCAGCACTACGCCGAGATAGCCGCCGACCGGCTCACCGAAACGCTGCAACAGACTTTGTCCCAGGACGACTTGACCCTCACGTCCTGATCCCTGTTGTGCAGTGCGGTACGGCCTGTGGTGCGTGGCCCGTCATGGCATGGCCGTGCCGCGCGGGGCGTTATAGCAGCACAGCCCCGGTTACCGAAACCGGGGATTCTCCGGATGGTTTGAGCCGCAATTCACGCCCAACGGCCGCGGCTCAAGGAGGCCCCTTTCGTGCCTGAATCCATAGACCCCCCGGAGGGCGGGGAGACGGAACCGGTCCGGCTGCCGGAGTCCGATCTGGAGAGCATTGAGGCGAGCGTCCGCAAACTGTTGGACCAATCTGCCGAGCAGGCCCGCCAGCTCGACAGCCTCGCCTCCGCACCGCCGCCCACGGACTCACCGTTCGGCGCCTTCGCCATGCCGGGGTTCGCGGCCCTGCCGCCGCAGCCCGCCCCGCCGGAGCCCCGCCCGATCCTGGAGCTGGAGGGCGGGGAGTACGAAGACGAACTCGATGCGCTGTCGGACTGGGTGGATGACTTCCTCGTCCGGGTCTACGGGGCGGAGGTCACCACCGCCGCCCCGTGGTGCGAGCAGTGGCAGGAACACGCCGACGTCGTCGCCTGGCTCCACGCCCTGTGGCTGGCCTACCAGCAGCACAAGGACCCCGAGGCCGGTTTGTCCGGCCTGTTCGTCTGGCACCGGGACTTCCTCACCCACGCCATGGCCACCGTCAGGGCTGCCGGCGGGCCGCTGTCCGCGTGCATGACCGATCCGGACCGGCCCGCCCACCGCCTGCTGCCCGGCCCGCCGCCCTCCAGCCGGACCACCGCCGAAACCGCAGAGTCCGAGGAGAACGGCGCACCCGGCCAGGGGGCCGGATGAGCGGCCACGACCGGCCCGCCTTCGGTCTCTCCTTCGACCCACGCGCCCTGACCGACCTTCTCCGGGCCCCCAGCGACATCCGCGACCTGGCGCTCGCCCAGCTCCAGGACGTCGTCAACGCCCGCCTGTTCGGCGCCAAACTCACCCGCGATCTCGCCGGATGCCGCAAGGTCTACGTCGATCACCGCAACGCGTGGCGCATCGTCTACGCCCACCGGCCGGCGCCTGCCAACTCCACGCACACCACCGAGATCCACGTCGTGGCCGTACGCCCGCGGGAGGCGCACGACGTGTACGACACCGCCCGCGCCCGCCTCGGCATCACCCGACGGCCCCTGGGCGAGCGCACCCACGCGGCCCGCACCCGCTCGCCGCAGCTGGGCGCGCGCCAGCCCATCCCCAAGCCAGGACCACCGCCCTACGCGATGCCCGGCCTTCCCCGACCCGCACTGCCCCCGACCCTGAAGGGCCCCGTTCATTGACGCAGCTCCCCATCCTGATCGACCAGGTCGCCGCCGCGGTACTGGCGCCGACCGAGGTCACCGAGAACCCGCACCACCACGCCATCGTCGATGTGTTCGTCGAGATCCAGGACCTCGACCGGCAGCTCGACGCCCTGTCCGGCGCCGAACGTCCCGCCGACGTCAGTGCCACCGAGCAGCTCGACACGCTCACCGACCTGCTGATCGAACGCATGGCAGCCGGAGCCGAGTTGAGCGCGCTGCTGTCCACCTCCTGCTGCTGTGCGGCTGCGTACGAGCCCGACCCGCCCAGCGAGTACGAGCCGGTGGAGGACGAAGAGCCCGACTTCGATCCGGACCTCGATCCCGACTTCGAGGGCTTCGACGACTTCGAGGATCTGGGGGGTTCCGACGACCTCGACGGCTTCGATGACTTCCACGAGGCCACGTGCGAGGAGTTCCTGACCTGTCCGAGTCGGCCAAGGACGATTGTCCACGCCTGCCTTGACATCTTCGACGTCCTGGGTGCAGCGGAGTATGTGAGCACCGCGGAGCTGGTCACGCGCCTGCGCGAGCTGCCCGGCGAGGCCGAGGGACGCTGGCGCTACGCCGACCTCACCCCGGTCCGCCTCGCTTTGCTCCTGCGCCCCTACGGCGTCCAGTCCCGCAAGCCGCGCAACGTCGACGGCAGCCGCCACCGGGCCTACCGGCGCGGCGACCTGCAGGCCGCCCGCCCGGACTGCTCCTGCTGACCCACCCCGCCCTCGCGCGTACGCGCCCGGTGACGGAGGCGGACTGGGACCTGGTCGCCGCCTTCCACGCGCAGTGTTCGGAACAGAACCTGCTGCGCCGCTGGGGCCGAACCCGCCTCACGCCCCGCGACCTGACACGGCTGCTCGCCCAGGCGCAGTGCTGGATCGGACTCGACGCGGACGAGCGGCCACTGGCCCTCGTCTGCCTCGGGCCCGTCAGCCGGGAGCCGGGCGTCGTCGACCTCGGACTGCAAGTCGCCGACGACCACCACCGCCGCGGCATCGGAACAGCCCTGGCCCGGCAGGCGGCCCGGATGGCCCGCACGCGCGGGGCACACACCCTCACCGCATTCACGCAGGCGTCCAACGCGCCGATGCTCCGGCTCCTGGAGCATCTGGGGCCCACCCGGCGCACCCGCGACGGCCCCTACGTCGAGGTCCGCATCGCCCTGGACGCGTGCGCCTCGGACGCCCTCCCGCACACAAGAACCGCTCCGACATGAGCTCACCGCCCGCCCCCTCGCCCAACCGCCACCCACGCACCGTGCTCGACCACCGGATCGAGACGGCCGCAGGGTGCAGCATCGAGACGCTGCGGCGGCACCACGAGGCCGGTCTCCTCGACGCACCGCAGGCGGCCATGGCGGACGCCCACCGCGACCTCGTCCGGGCCGAGCGGGACGTCACCTTCCACCGCGCCCGTCTCGCCCGCCTGGTGTCCGGCGAGTTCCCCATCGATCAGGCACTGTTCGCCCGGATCGAGCACACGGTCGACCAGCTGGCGCACGCCATCGACGAGCGCGACGCCGAGCAGGCCAAGGCCGCCGCGGCGCTGGAGCCGATCGAAGCCGCCGCCCCGCGACAGGCGCCACAGCAGGTGCCGACGAAAGACTTCGCGGCCCTGCTCGCCATCGCCCAGGGCGCCAAACTCCACGAGAACCTCATCACCCACCGGCTCGCCGTGGTCACCCCCTCCCGCACCCGTATCTCCTACGCCCAGCTGCAGCGCCTGCAGGCGAGCGGCCTCGTAGACCGCGACACCTCCCACCCAGTGCACGCCGGCCAGCCCGTCACCCTCACCGACGCCGGCCGGGCCGTCCTTGCAGCCCCGCGCCCCGCAGGCCCCGCCCGGCACCACGCCGTCGCCCCGGCCACGCGCTCCCGCACACCTGCGTCGCTGAACAGCTCAACACGCCCTGCCCACGGCGCCCATGGCGTCGTCGCACCGAAAGCACCGATGCCCACCTACGAACCGGATTTCCGCCTCGACGGATATGAGGCCGTCAACGACCACGTCGCCGACCAGTTCTGGCAGCACATCACCATCGAGCAGGACATGCTCACCCGGCTGGCCGAGCACCACACCGAGGACGGCGAGCACAGCTTCTATGTGATGCACAACCGCGCCGTCACCTGGGGCAGCCCCGGGGAACCACAGATCGTCGCCCTGCACCTCAAGCGCGACTCGGCGGCGCGCACCTTCCGCTTCACGCACAAGGAACTGCCGCTGCCGTCCATGGCCCAGTCCTGGCTGATCGCCCGCGGCTGCCCAGAGGGCAAGATCCTCCTGCCCGACGGCACGGGCACCACACCCGCCAACCAGGCCACCCGCGCCCTGGAGAAGCGACTGCGCAGTGACGGCGACCATTTCGCCCTGCTGACCAGCTACACGCACGACGCCGAGCCGATCGAGACCACCGTGCTGCTGCGCGCCATCGACGAGAAGGCGCCACTGCCGTTCCGGGTCCTGCTCGAAGAGGTCGACACCGACGCGTGGACGCACACCCTGCGCGAGGGCGCCTTCGCCACCTTCGAGGCAGCCACCCAGTGGTGGGAAGCGCACTGGAACGGCGAGGCGATCCCGCTGCCGGCCGCGTCACCGCCAGCCCGCCACACCACCGCTCCGGGCGTCCCCGCTCTGCCCGCGCACCCCGCTCCACCGCGCGGTCCGAGCCGCTGAATTCGCGGCTACCCACCGGCTTTCCCCTTCCCCGCCCACTGACATGCCGGCTGCCCTGAGCTAGGCGGCGCGGAACATAGCACGCAATCCCCGGTTACCGAAACCGGGGATTCTCCGGACTCTTGTTCTCGGCCCGCACGGCATCAGCCCGGGCCCGTTTCCGCATTCCCTTCCCTATCTTCATGGAGGTCAATTCCCCATGCGCACCAGCCGCATAGCCGTCTCCGCCGCCGTTCTCGGCGCGCTCGCTCTCCCGCTCGTCTCCATCCCCACCGCCAGTGCCGCAACCACCGTCAGCAGCTGCTCGGCAAAGCCGCTCCCGTACAAGGTGCACACGAAGGCTGTAACGATCCGCTCCAAGGCGTCCTCCAAGTCCACGGCGCTCGGCGTGCTCTACCGCAGCCACAAGTTCACCGTCCACAAGAGCAGCGGGAACTGGCGCTACATCACGGACAAGACCACCGGCGTAAAGGGGTGGGTGTCCGGAACGTACGTCTACCGCGACACCGCCATGTGCCTGGACTAGCAGACCGGCCCGCAATTCCCCTATCCGGCATCCGAGTTCGCGGACCGCTCCCCACACGGACCGGATTCGCCGTGCATTTTTCCCGCCCCCGAACAGTGAATGAATGGAGCCTCTCCGTGCCCGAGTTCAGCGAGGACGTGATGGGCGTCGTCACTGAGCGGATCGAGGACCGCTTCCAGATGCCTCTCGCCGATCTGCGCCGGGCGGTTCAGGCGGCACCACACGCCAATCCCGATGCCACCAGTGTCGTGCACTGGTACGGCCTGCTCGCCGAAACCCAGGACGCACTCGACACCGCGGAGGACGCGCTCGTCGAGGCGCTCGGGACGCACCCGGGCGAACTCGACGACGCTGTCATGGAGTTGGCGCACCAGGTCAACGCCGCTGTCACTGCACGTGACGGTCGCGTGATGGTCGTGAACTACCTCCTCGACCCCCTCGCCCCTGGCAAGCGCGGGCCTGGCGCCTGGCGTGGTGCCGGCCCCGCCGCGCGCCGCGCTCCGGCGCTGCCCACCGCGGCGCCCGCACTGCCCGGCGAGCGGGGTATCCCGACGCGCGGGGTGACGCGATGAGCGTCATCGACAAGTCCACCAGCCGCGACACCGCGCTGGAGGAGGCGTTCGGTGCCTCCGTCGCCGAGCTGTATGCGCAGGCAGCCCATCTTGAGGTCTGCGCCGCCCTCCACCGTGCGCTGGAACTGCGCAGCTTTCTCGCGGTCGCCGAGGAACAGGTCGTCCGCGTACGTGATCGCGTCCACGCCTCGATGTCCTGCGACCGCGACCTGGGCGAGCTGTCCGCCGAAGACCTGCGCTGGGACGCCCAGTGGCTGGAAGCGGCCTTGGCTGGCCGGGACGGCTACGTCGCCGCCCTCGACGACCTCCTGCGGACCATGCCCGCTCCCGATCAACGCCCCGCGCAGCCGGTGCAGTTCGCCCAACCGAAGATCACCGTCACTGCTCCGCCCGCCCCGGCAACCGGCCGCGCCGGGGCGGTGCGGACCCACCGTCCCTGAAAGCCCGCCGATTGCCCCAGCCCGACGCCACCGCCCACGCCATCTCCGAGATCATCGCCCAGCGCATCGAGGCGCTGTTCGGACAGTCGCTCGGTGAGCTCGAAGCGCTCGCCGACAGCACCTCCGATGCCACCCTGCTCGCCGCGCTCACTGGCAGTCACAGCGATCTGGCGCTCGCTGAGCGCAACATCGCCTTCCAGCTGGAGAGGCTGCGCGAACTCATCGCCCCTGAGCGGGAGATCGGCCGTTTTGCCGCCGGTCACATCCTCGACTGCGCCCGCCGCATCGCCGAGTCCGTCGCCGCTCGCGACGCCTACGCCAAGAACACCGGCGCGGTCCTGGCAGGACTGCGCCGCGCACCGGCCCCCGACACCCCGCCGGCTGTGCCCGTACCCGCCGCCCCGGCGACTGCCGCCTCCCACACCCGCTGATCTGCCCGCACTGCTTGAGGAGCCCCATCCTTGGCCACCACCGCTCAGCCGCCTACAACCCCGAACGACTACTCCAGCGTCACCAAGACGCTGGATCTGCTCGCCCCGCGCTGGAGCGTGTGGGTGCTGATGACCCTCTCCTCCCAGCCGCTGCGCTACGCCGAGATCAAACCCCGGCTGCCGTGGCTCGCCGACGGCCAGCTTCACCCCCGGCTGCGCCACCTCACCAACGCCGAAGTGGTCGAACGCACGGAGTACGCCCCGCGCCACGTCACTTACGGCCTCACTGGCCGCGGTGCCGAGCTGTTGCCCGTCCTGGCCGTGATCGCCTCTTGGGGCGACACCTACCTGGAGAAGCAGCTCGTCACCAGCAAGGCCATCGGTGAGCTGGAGCCCGAGCGGATCCCCCCGGCCCAGAACATCGACGACACGATCACTCTGATCGCCCCGCGGCACGCCACCCCGATCCTTATGACCCTGCAGGCTCGGGGCCGTGCGAGCGCGAAGGTCCTGGCCACCGAGGCTATGCCTGGATACGGGCTGACTGCTGTCTACAAGCCCCTGGACCGCTTGGTTGCCGACGGCCTCGTCGCGGTCACAGGCAGCGGCGACTTCCAGCTGTCCGCCAGCGGCCAGGCACTCGCCCCCGTCTTCCAGGCCATCGCTACGTGGGCTGTCCTCCCGTCCGCCGGGGCCGACCCGCTTCGCCGACCGGGGACCGCCCCGTCCCAGACCCGATCCGGCACGTGGGCGACCACCCCGACGCGCCTTCCGGCACCCGCCATTCCGGCCGCATCGTCTGCCGGCCCTGCCCTGGCCACCACCCCGCCGCCGGGCGGGCCAGCGTGGAAGTCCAGCGACCTCTTCTCCCACCAGATACCCGCCCGCCCCATCACCCCGGCAGGAGGCCCACGCCGATGACAGCCGCCCTGCCCGCCAGCGTCCTGCGCGAACGCCGCGTGATCCGAACCCTGTCCCTGCCCGGCCTGATACGCCTGATCACCGAAATCGACGACAACGGCCCTATCAGTCGCCAACGCGGCAGCCTGCAGGGCGCCCTCGGCGACCTCACCACCGGACAACTGCGCCACGCCATCGACACCGCACGCGACCTCGGCCTCATCCACGCCCGCGGACCCGCCTTGGCCCGCTACCAGCTCACCGCGAGCGGCAAGGACCTGGCCGAGGTGTACGACACCGCAGCACGCTGGGCCCGAACCAACCAACTCCCCAGCCGCACCAGTGACTTCGTCGCGCGTGTCCAGCACGCCTTCCAGATGCAGGACGACGGCCCGGGGCACTCCCGCGCAGCGACCGAACCGTCGGCTCCGCGCGCGGCGCTGTCCGAGTGGCTTACGGCGTACCCCCGCGTCCTGCACCAGGACATTGCCCGCTCCTCCTATGCGGCGGAGGAATCGGGGCGCGCTGCGTGAGATCCCGTGTCGGACCCTGGCATGCCCGCAGGCCGGTCCCCACTCTGCTGCGTGACATCTACCTGCCGCGCAGCACGGACGCTGCCGCGTTCGCCATGGCCACCTACGGCATCCCGCTGCTGGTACTGGCCACCACCAACTCGGCCACCCTGACCGGCCTCGCGTTCGCGCTGGAATGGGTGCCGAGACTCGGTTCGTTCGCCTTCGCAGGGGTTCTGGTCGACCGCCACGGGACCACCGCCGTGCTCCGTTTCGCCTCTGCAGGCCGGGCCGTGGTTGTCCTGGCCACCGCGTTCATCTTGCCAACGCAGGCGGGCCTCAGCGCGACGGCCACCGTCATGCTGCTCGCCGCGTCCACCGGGATCCTCACTGAATGCTCCTACATCGCGGCCGAGACCGCGGGCGGAGTCGCCGGCCGCAAGGCCGGCTCCCGCGCCCACCGCGTTCAGTCGGTGCTGCTCGGCATCGACCAGTTCGCCACGCTGGTCGGACCCGCACTCGCCGGGCTGCTCCTGCAGCGGGCCGGCGCCACCGGAATGCTGATCGTGATCGCCGTCTTCTCGCTGCTCACCAGCGTCTTGGTCCCGCGCCCGCGCCACCGGAGCAAGCCCGCCGCGCCGCAGCCCGTCCTTGAGGGGCTGCACACCGGCTGGTCGACCCTCCGCGCGCTACCGGCCCTCGGCTGGCTGGTGACCGGACTGACCGTCTCCAACCTGACTGTCGGTCTGCTGCAGGCCGCCACCCCAGTGATCATCGTCAAACAGTTCGGCCACTCCATGGCCGACGTCGGGCTCATCTGGTCGGCAGCCGCCGTCGCCTCTCTCCTCGCGGTCGCCCTGTGTCGCCGGGCGATCGACCGCTTCGGCCTGTGGCCGGTCGGTGCCGTGTCCGCCACGATCGCCGCCTTGGCGTGCCTGGCCGTCTCCTTCGCCGACACCTACGGCAGCTATCTCACCCTGATCGCCGTCCTCATGGCTGGCGAGGGCGGCATGACCGTCGTGCTGCGCACCCTGCGCTCCCGCCTCATCCCCGAACCGGTGTTCGGCGCCACCCTGTCGCTGACCATCCTGCTGCTCCTGCTGCCTTTCCCCATCGCCGGTGTCCTCGTCGCCACCGTGCCGCCCGCCCAGCTCGGCCACGTGATCACCCTCTGCGCCGCACTGCAGGCCCTGGGCCTCTTCGCCGCCTTCGCCCGGCTGCGCGCCACCCCCGCCCTGCGAACTTCCCTCACCTGACCGCTCGGAACACCCCACGGAGACGCCGCCATACCCACCTCCCGCACCCATGCCGATCTCTACGCCCTGCCGGTATCTCGCCCGTCGCTTCGAGCCACCGGGTCGGTCTCAAGACGTTGTTCGAGGACCTGCGCTGGCAGCTGCCCGCGGGCGTGCGCGGACTGAACAACTCCTTCACCGCCCTGTACGCCCGCAAGTTGATCGAGGACCACCCCCAGTGGGCGTCTGCCTTCGAGCTGCGACGCCGCCACACCCCCTGACCCAGGCGCCCTGCCTCAGCTCTCCGTTCCCCGCACTGTTTGGAGCCTTGTTGTCCTCTCGCCCCGTCGTCCTGGTCGTTGCCGCCTCCGACATGGAGGCCCAGGCATATCGCGGCACCTGCCTTCAGAACGTCGCCGCCCACTACGACGTCGTCCTGATCTCCGGCGCCGCGCCGACCTGGGAGAAGGAGTTCCTCCTCGACTACGAGGTCGCCGACCCCGCCGATCAGGCGGCGCTGACTGCGGCCGGGCACGCGCTCGCCGAGCGGCACGCGCTGGCCGGCGTGATGACGTGGACCGAGTGGTATCTCATCCCCGTCGCCCGCCTGGCCCGCCGGCTCGGCCTGCCCACCACCGCTCCGGAGGCCCTCCAGGGCTGCCGCAACAAGCACACGAGCCGCAGCCTGTTCGCCCGCCACGGGGTGCCCTCCGCCGCCTCCGTCAGCGTGCGCACCGAGCACGAAGCGGAAGCCGCAGCCCGGCGCATCGGCTTCCCCGTCGTCCTCAAACCCGCCGCGCACGCCGCGAGCATGGGCGTCATCCGCGTCGACACCCCCGACCAGCTGCAGGCCGCGTACGCCTTCGCCGCCAAGACCGCCAGCCACGGAGTGGAGAGCACCCAGGTCCTGGTCGAGGAATACCTCGACGGCCCGGAGGTGAGTGTCGAGTGCGTCACCCACCAGGGACAGACCACTGTCGCCGCTGTCACCCGCAAGACCGTCGGCATGCCGCCCCACTTCGAGGAACTGGCGCACATGGTCGACGCGAACGACCCGCTCCTTCCCACTGTGGCCCCGGCCGCCGTCGCGGCCATCGACGCCCTCGGTGTCACCGACGGCGTCAGCCACGTCGAGCTCCGCGTGGTCGACGGCCGCCCCCGCCTCATCGAGGTCAACGCCCGGATTGCCGGTGACATGATCAGCCACCTCGTCCATCTGGCCACCGGCGTCGACCTCGCCCGTGCTGCCGCCGACATCGCCTGCGGACGAACCCCGGACCTGACGCCGACTCGCCACCAGGCCGCGGCGATCCGCTTCATCTACCCGGCCTACTCCGGCACCCTCACCGCCCGCTGTGTCACTGAACCCACCGGGGGAGTGGAGCGCGTGCGCTTCCAGCGACAGGCCGGCGACCCGCTCGTGCTGCCGCAGGACAGCGGCGATCTGTTCTCCGCCCGCATCGGCTACCTGATCACCACCGGGCCGACCGCCACCATCGCCCAAGCCCGCGCCCAGGAGGCGTACCGCAACCTCGACATCCAGGTGGCTGCGGTCGCGCAGGCGGCCCCGGCCACCAGGGAGCACGCCGCGTGAACCAGACCGCGGGGCCCGAGCCGGCGCGCAGCCGCCGCCTGCTGACCGGGTACTTCGCCGGCTTGGGCGTGGTGATGGCCGTATGGGGCGCACGCATGCCGGCCGTTCAGAACACCGCCGATGCGAGCACCGCCGGGCTCGCCCTCGTCCTGCTGGCCGCCGCCCTCGGCATGGTCGCCGGACTCCAGACCGGCGGACGCCTCGCCCACCCGGCCCGCCTGCCCGCACTGCTGACCGGCGGCGCCATCGCTCTCGCTGTCTGCCTCGCCGTCCTCGCGGCCTGCCGCAGCCTGGAGAGCCTCCTGGTAGCGGCGTTCGCCTTCGGCGCCGCACACGGCGTCCTCGACGTCGCAGTCAATGCCGCTGCGGTCCGCTGCCAGGACGCTCACGGCCGCCCGATCATGGGCCGGTTGCACGCGAGTTTCAGCCTCGGCGGCCTCACCGGCGCCGTGCTGGCCTCAGCTACCGCCCACACCCCGCACACCGTCCTGTTCGCCGGCGTCGCAGCCATCGCCGCCACGGCGGCAGGTGCAGCGACGCGCCTTACCCGCTGTCTTGCCAGCCCTGGACTCGAGCCCGTCCACAACCGTGTGGAACCGGGCTTGGACGAGCGCGGGGGTCTGTCGCGGCCCCGGTTGTGGCTGCTGGGCGCACTGGCGGCCGGAACCCTGCTGGGCGAGGGGGCCGCTGCCGACTGGGCTGCCGTCCACCTGCACGACCTCGGTGCGACTGCCGCGACCAGCGCCGTGGCTTACGGCGTCTACAGCGCCGCCATGGCCGCCGGTCGCCTCGCCGGAGACCGGCTCACCGCCCGCTTCGGCGCTCCCGCTGCTGTCCGGGCCGGCGCCGCCCTGGCCGCGCTCGGCCTCGCAACCGGGCTTGCTGGCTCCACCATCGCCTTTGCCCTCCTGGGGTGGGCGGCCTTCGGCCTGGGGTTGTCCGTCACCATCCCCAGCCTCATCACCGCCGCAGGCATCGGCGGCCCCCGCGCGGTCGCCACCGTCGCGGTCACCGGCTACGTCGGCCTGCTCGCCGGCCCCGCCCTCATCGGCGCCCTCGCCACCATCACCGCCCTGCCGCACGCGCTGCTGCTGCCCGCCCTCCTCGCTGCCGCCGTCGCCGCCCTCG
Organism: Streptomyces gottesmaniae; assembly: GCF_031845845.1. Taxonomy (NCBI): domain Bacteria; kingdom Bacillati; phylum Actinomycetota; class Actinomycetes; order Kitasatosporales; family Streptomycetaceae; genus Streptomyces; species Streptomyces gottesmaniae. The sequence continues at coordinate 146,039 of NZ_JAVRFJ010000010.1, read as the reverse complement.
CTCCCAAAGCCCTGGAGAAACCCAGCCCTTGACCCACACCTCCGTCTCCCCGAACGGCGTGGACGCCCTACTCCTCGACTACAACGGAGTCCTCGGACTCCAGCCCAGCCCCGGCATGTGGACCCGCCTCGCCGACCTCGCCGAGTGGCCCGACCGACACCTCCCCTCCTTCCAAGAAGCCTTCTGGGCCCCCGGAACGCGTACGACGCAGGCGAACTGAGCGATCTCGCCTACTGGGCGAAGGTGCTCGGGCACCATCCCGGCGCGCGGTGGCTGCGTACGCTGCTGGCCGCCGATACCGCCATGTGGACCCGCACCGACCCCAGAGTCCTCAACATCCTGTACCGCGCCCGGGCCGCGGGGCTGCCCATAGTGCTCCTCTCCAACGCCCCGGCCCACCTCAGCGACGTCCTGGACGCCACCAACTGGCGGCGCGATCTGATGAGTGACGCCCTGTACTCCGCCCGCTTGGGCCTGTGCAAGCCCGATTCGGCCGCGTACGAGCACGCCCTGGCGGCCACCGGCGTCGCCGACCCGGGACGCGTGCTGTTCGTCGACGACCGCGAGGACAACTGCAGGGCCGCCGCCGAGTTGGGCCTGCGTGCCCTGCACTACGCCGGCCAACCCGCAGACCTGGAACACCAGCTGCTGCCCGCACTTGCGAACAGCACGCGTACCTGACCAGAACCGCGTGCTCATCTCCCCAGCCTCAACCTCAGGACTTTCGTGCCCGACACCGAAGAGATCGACGGCGACAACTACGTGTCCCCGCGCTACCTCGCAGGCAGCACTTGCGATGCAGACCCCGCGCTGGAGCCGCTCCTCGCGCTTGGCTTCGACCTCCATCACGACAACCTCGCCAACACCTACGTCACTGCGCCCGACCACCGCGTCCGACTCGGATTCCTGCCCGAGGGCGACGACGACGGACTGTGGCGGATCAACGCCTACCGCGACCGCTTCGCCCCGCCCGCGTGGGGCGTCAGTTTCAACGACACCGCACCCACGGAGTTCGTCACCGCCTTCACCACCGCCCTCGCTCAGGCGTACACCGCCGGCCCCGACATCTACCTCGCCGAGCCCGACCTCAAGGACCCCGAGCTCGGCGCCTTCGACGCAGCCGTCCCGCTCATCAAAAACGGCTGGCAGTTCCAGCACCCGCGCTGGGGCGTGATGGAACTGCAGTCCCCGGACGGGATGGCCACCTGCGAATACACCACCGGCCGCCTCGACCCGGAGAAGGAACTCACCACCCTGGAGGCCCGCTGGCACCTGTGGGGAGGACCGAAGAACGGGTATGCCCGCTGGTACGCCACCGCCACCACCAACACCCCCACGGCTCTGGTGAAGGCCATCACCCAGAGCGTGTCCGACCCGGCGCCCCTGCCACGCTGGAGGGACTCGATGCTCCCTGGGCTGCGCGAGGCCGCACAGCTCACTCCCATCACACCGCCCGCGCCCCCGGTTCCAACCCCGCTCGACGTCCAGCGCGCCCTCACCCGCCGACCGCCGGCACTCGGCACCCGCAGCGTCCCGCGCTGGAGCACGGCCACCCTTCCTCCGGCGCCCGCCGCCCCACGCACGGCCGCCCGCCGCTGATCCGCCGCCGCCCACGACCAGCAACTCCCGCCCGCTGAAAGGACCTTGTGGCACTCAGCCCTCTGGACGATCTCGACGACCACGACGTGGTCGAGGTCCTGCCCCGCCACCTCGCCGGCCCCGGCATCCACGACCTCATCGACGTATGGCCCTTCCCATTCGATCAGGGCTGGACCCTCCACCACTCCGGAGACAGCCCGGCCATCGTGATCAGTCCCGGCATGCAACTGCTCGCCGGGCACGTACCGTCCGAGGACCACGTGCGCGGAGGCGAGTGGCTGATCGCCGCACACAAGGACCCCTTCCGGCCGGCCACCTGGACGGCCACGCTCGACGCCAGCACCCCCGTCGAACTCGTTCGCGACCTGTATGCCGAAGTGCTCGCGCTGTGCGAGGCGGACAGACGGGGCGAACGCAACCTGCTGCGCCCAGACGACGTCCGCCCCCAAGACGTATACCTGCCGCTGCTCACCGCCGGCTGGCACCACACGGTCAAGACGGACGGAGTCCAGTACTTCCGCAGCCCGGACGGCTACGGCGTGCTGCAACACGCCTACGCGCACAAGAACGTGGCCGCACCCGTCTGGTCCGCGTGGGGCGGGCCACCGGACCACCCGCTGTGGAAGGCCACGTTCTCCTCCGCCGTGCCCGCCTCCCTGGTCGCGGCGTTCGCCTCCTCCCTGGCCTCACCCGTGCCGCTCGCCCGCGCCGTGTGGAACATTCCGGCCGACACCCGCCTCCATCTCACCCTCCCCGCCGCTCTGACCGATGCCGCCGCGCGCCAGGGCGCCCCGGCACAGAGCCGAGCGTCGACACCCTCGTCGCCGACCCTGCCGTCCGCGCACGCCGGCGTCAGCGCCCCGGGCACCGGGCCCGCGCCGACCGTCCGTCCCGCCCCGTCGGCCGGCCGACCCAGGTAACCGCCCCGCAAAACCGTCCGCTGCCGAGGAGCACCACCACCGTTGTCCCTGCACGCCCAGCACTTCTTCACCGACCTGCTCGACCTGCCCGTCCACGAACGACGAGTGATCGGCGACGCCTGCTACGCCGTCGTCTCGCCCGACTCGCCGCTGCGGCTGCGCATTGAGTTCGCCCAGACCATCCGAGAACGTGAGTACGGCGGACTGCGCCTGAGCATCCTCCACCCGGACCGCGGCGCCCTCGACCACGCGTACCTGTCCTTCGCCGACCACAGCACGTTCGCGGTCCGGGACGCCCGCCTCGGCAAACAGCCCGGACATGACGGCTACGGCGTCGTACGGAACTGGCACCACGACGACACCTCACCCTGGATCGGCGCCGCCGTCATGCCCCTGAGCCATGCCATCCAGGACTACCTGAAGGTCTGGACGCCCGAACCGTCCCCGCCCAGCAGCGCCGACAGCGCACGGCGGCGACCGGCTCAGCTCGATACGGATCCTGAGCCGCCCCGGGGATGCTGGCTCACAGACGCCGACTTCCTCACCCGCCTCCACCAGGCCACGCCCCTCTGGCTGGACATCGTCGACAGCGTCCTCGACGACGGACTTCCCCTCACTCAAGCACTGACCGGCAGCCGCGAGCACGCTGCCCAACTGCTCGACATTCCACCGGCGTTCGGCCTCCTGATCGAAGCCGAGGCTGCGGCCCGGATCGTGCATGCCGCCGGCCTACCGGCGGGCACACTGCGCGGTGCCTCCGTCGCGCAGGGACTATCGCACATCGCGACGTTGCCCATCGAGGACCAACATCACCTCGTCCGGGCCGCCGTCCGCGGAAGCACGATCGACGCCCCCGCGCACCTTCCAGGGCAAACCCGTCCGCCCCTGCTGCCCCAGCCGTCGCCGGCCCGTACCCGCTGACCGGCCTTACCCCGCTTGCACCGACGGGCAGCCCTGCCCGTGTCCCCTCCAGGAGAGTTCCTTCTTGCCTACCCGTTCCGCCCGCCGCCTGTCCGCCATGGCCGTCACTGTCGTCACAGTGACCGGCACGTTGGCGTTGGCCCCAGCCGCCTCCGCGAACACCCCCGAGCCGACCCCGTCCACGTCCAACACTCCGCTGAGCGCGGGCGAGAACGGCGGCGTCACCATCCTGAAGACATCTCACGGCGCTAAGAGTCAAGCCGGAGTGGCTTCGAGGAGCGGGGCGAAGGCTCGGTGTTCGTCGTAGGGAATCTGGTGTTGCAGGCAGTGATGGAGCATTCCCAACATCCGGTTGAACAGATTGCGTTGGGCGGCGGCGTGCCAGTCACCGCGGTCGCGCCGACGGCGATAGTGAGCGTTGGCGCCGGGCGAGACGGTGATGGCGGCGAAGGACCACAGGTAGCCGGCATGGGTGAGCCGGTTGTTCTTGACGAAGCGGCGTCCGACGTACCGCTTCTTGCCAGATGCACGGGTGACAGGGGCTGATCCGGCGTATGCCTTCAACGCTCGAGCGTCCGCGAAGCGGTCCCGATCGTCTCCGATCTCGGCGAGGATCCGGGCGCCGAGTAGGCAGCCCAAGCCAGGAAAGCTCGTGATCAGTTGGGCGTCTGGGTGTTCGCGAAACGACGACTCGACTGCCTCAGCGAGGGAGTCGGCCCCTTGGGCTGCAGCGTCCAACTGCTGCAACAGGACAAGCATTTGCTTGCCCATGGCTTCTTCGACAAGCGGCGGCTGATGGGCGTGCTCGGCTCGGAACGCCTCTTGAAGGCGTTTGGTCTCGGCTTCCGTGTAGCGCTGGCGGCCGCCGCGCTTCAGAGCCGCTCGGATCTGGGGTTTCGTGAGTTTCGCTGCGGCCGTGGGCGTCGGAGCGATCGCCAAAATGGCACGGGCTTCAGGATGGGCGAGACCGCCCTTGCGGCCCGTGATGAACGCGTTGAGCGCCGTCGGATAGAACTCGCGAAGCAGCGATCGAAGCTGGTTGGCGGCCTGCTGGCGGTGCCAGACCGCGTCTTGTTGAGCGCGGGCCAGTACGGCGATGGACTGGGCGAGTTCGCTGTCCGCGGGCAGTGGCCGGTGGGCGTGCATGTCGGTGCGCAGGATGTTCGCCAGGACGAGTGCGTCACCGGGATCGGACTTCTTGCGCGAGACTCCGTGACGGTCGCGGTATCGCGACGCCGCGAGCGGGTTGATGGCGAACACCTGCCGCTTTCCTGTGCGCAGGATCGCGACGAGAAGCCCGCGGGACGTCTCGATGGCCACGGGTATCGGCTCGGATTCTGTGTCGCCGTGTTCGGCGAGCAGGCCAAGCAGCTGCTGGTAGCCGGCAGCATCATCGGTGATACGGGCCTTGGCGATCAGCGTTCCGTTTGGGTCGACCAGGGCGACATCGTGATGTTGTTCGGCCCAATCGATGCCGCAGAACACGCTCATATGGGTTTCCTCCGCTCGTCGTTCGCGCTGGTGGCGAGCACATGCGGGCCGCGCGACGCTCTAATGCCAGGACTCGGTGGTCCGCCATCTCACAAGCCGTTCGCGGCACCAGCGCACCGCGCGGGCCTCGGTCTCGCCCAGAGCTCGTGGCTCGCGGAGACGAAGGGGAGGTCACCGTGCGGCGGGCTCGCGTCACGAGGAACAACGAGTTGCGCGTAGTTGTGTGGCGCGGGTTCGTGGCGGCCGGAGAGCGTCGGGCGCTGCCAGTCTTTCAATAGGCATCTATGTGCCGAAGAGGGTTCGGAGTCATCCCGACGCCCACCGTCCGCCACGAAGGCCGCCGCGGAGTCGGTGCCTGTCTTCAAGGCGGACCTCATCGGTCAGAAGGACCCGAGGCATCCGCTCCGCACTGCATTAGAAGGACCCGGGAGGAGAGGTTCTCGCCGGAGCCACGTTCACCCTGCTCGACTCCACCGGCAAGCAGGCCGCCAGCGGCACCACCAACGCGGAGGGCCAGCTGGCCTTCCAGGACATCGCGCCCGGTGTCTACCGGCTCAAAGAAGTCGCCAGCGGCAGCCCGCTGCACGAGGTCGTCGACGACCAGGACGTCATCGTCACCCCGGGTGCCGACACCCCGCTGACCATCATCGACCCGTTCAAGCCCGCCTCAGTTCGGCTGAAGGCCAAGGACGACAAGACCGGCAAGCTGCTGGCCGGATCCACGGTCAACATCGGCAGCGGCGACAAGACCATCCTGACGCTGACCACCGGCTCCGACGGCACGGCCAGCGGCAAGCTGCCCGTCAACTCCGGCACCGGCAGCAAGTTCTGGGTCAAGCAGGTGAAGGCGCCCGAAGGTTACGAGATCTACAAGCCCTCGAAGGCGTTCAAGGCCAAGCCGGGCGCCCCCGTGACCGTGACTGTCACCAACGCCAAGAGCGCCACCACCCCGCTGCCCACGGAGAAGCCGACCGACAAGCCCACCGACAAACCGAGCGACCGGCCCACCCCGGACAAGCCCGGCCAGGAAGAGGACACCTCGACGCCGTCCGCCTCGGGCACATCGACCTCCGACGAGACCGCGTCGAACACCGTGGCCCCCGCCCCCGCGGGCTCGCTCGCGCACACTGGCGCCGAGGCCACCCCCTGGCTGATCGGCGGCGCCGGAGTCCTGATCGCTGTCGGCGGAGGCGCCCTCTTCGCGGCTCGCCGCCGACGCACAGACAACTCCACCGACGACGGCTCCACCGAGAGCTGACCCCACCCGCTTTCTTCCACAAAGCCCCCGAAATCGGATCGCTCGATTCCGGGGGCTTTGTCGTGGGCGCTTACGTAAGGCCAGCTGAAGGAGGCGCTGTTCCCCGCGCTGTCTCCGGACCTCGCCGGCCATGCCAGCCTCATTAGCCATGAGCGGCGGTGGAGAGAGATCCAGCACAGAGAACTCTCTGGCTGCCTGCCGCGTTCGCGGCTGGAGAGGTTCATCGCGGACGGTCTGGCATCCGCATTCCCTCAAGAACCGTTGTTCTGAGCCTGTTGAGGTGGGCACCGCCGTCCCTACTGCTCGACTGGCCACGCAGGCGCAGGGTGCCGCTCCGGCTTGTTCCCTCATCAGGAACCCGGAGCGAAACAGCAGTGCAGGTGCTTGAACGGTCGTCCATGCGGTAACGGATCGTGGCAGGTAGAGCAGAACCTGAGGAGGTCCTTGAACGAAATTTCACCTGATCTCCGCCATGGTCGTCGGCCGACGACCAGCGCGAGTGGTTCGCTGGACTCTCACACCTGACCGCTGATCATTAGCGTTAACGCACACACCGCTCAGTGAGGTTCTGATGAGTCACGCAAGGTCGTGGTGCCGTCGTTTGTGACAGCGGTGGTTTCGGGGCGGCGTCGGTTGTAGAACCAGTTGGGCACGGGCGGACCGTCCCGGCGCAGGAGGTAGGTGGCGTCCTGGAGGCGCCGACATTCCTCGGCTGGGATGTCACCGGCGTTGGCCTGCTGTTTGTTCCATACATCGTGGATGTCGTCTTCGACTTGTCGCCGTTTGACGGACTGCTGCCAGTGACTGCGGGCGAGTTCGATGGTGTCGAGGAGCGCTGCTGCGCTGGGCAGGAACAGCGCCACGAGGAAGTCGAGCAGTGTCATGTCGCGCACGAGGGCGAACACGATGATCGCGAAAGCCCACATGCTGCCGCTGACTGCCAGGAACGTGCCGTAGGCGTGGTGGTCTCGGCGGCTCCAGACCGCGCTTTGCCGCTGGCACAGCAAGACGTCGCCGGGCCACGGGGTGTCCCCCAGATCGACGCTGTACCAGTCAAGGTAGGGGCCGTGGTCGGAGATACGGCGGGCGGCCGAGGAGACGTCGTCCGGCACAGGCTGCCGACCGACCAGGGCCTGGTTCCAGGGAAGGTGGAAGAGCTTCGTGTCGTACAGCTCCTGGATGGTCACGGCGCGCAGGGAGGCACTGTGCTCCAGGCCTGAGAGCACGGTCCGGCCCAGCACCAGCCAAAGGGCGGCGATCGCTCCGCGGGTGCCCGCGCCCGCCGGGAGGAAGACCGCAAAGAGGGGCGCGGTCATGGCCAGGAGGACGTTGCCCCAGGTTCTGATGCGGCGCCACCGTGTCGCTGTCTTGTACAGGTGGGAGTAGGCCAGCAGCCTGTTGAGGTGCTCCGGCTGGTCCTGGCGTTCCTTGATCCGGCTGGGGGTGCCGGGGGGCACGGGAGGCTGCCGGCTCGTGGTCATGACTTGGTGAAGAGGGGGCCGAAGAGGAGCTGCCACTTCGCCAGCGCATCGCCAGTACGGCCCGCGCGTTCGAGTAGGAGCGCCTCCGTGCACGCGGCTTCCGCAGCTCGCAGGGCTGTCTGGGCGGCCTGGAGCTTCTCGGGCTGGCCGACGAACATGTCGGAGACGTCCGGGCCCAGGTGGGCCGGGTCCGGCCAGCGCTCCGTGACGGCGTTGACGGCCGTGGCGAAGAACTGGCGCAGTTCCCTGGGGTAGGGCCCGATCCAGTCGCCCTTGATCAGCTCCAGGGCCATGACCTCGATGAGGAACGATGCCTCGATGGGGTGGCCGTGCTCGCGGTTCCAGGTCTTGACCATCTTGACGAGGGGCTTCCACTGCTCGGCGAAGTCCTTGTTCGCCTGCGTCGCGAGGTCCGCATGGATCTTGGGGTTGGTGGGGATCCACTCGGCGAGTACGTCGTCGGGGATCAGGTAGTGGTCGTCCTCGATGAAGGCGGGCACGACGTCGAAGGAAACCACGCCGCCGGTGAGGTCGTCGACCAGTTTCACGCCGAAGTCGACGCGTACGGCCCGCCGGTCGCAGCACACCCGGTCCTCGCCGTAGATCGGTGCCAGGATCGCGCGTACGGCTTCGAGGATTTCGTGCGGGTGCTTGTCGAGGTAGGCCCTGTCGTTGAGCACGACCATGATGTCGACGTCTGCCAGCGGCTTGGTCTTGGTCGCCCGCCGGTAGGCGCCTGTGAGAAAGGTGTCGGCGACGTCGAGGGTGCTGTGGTCGAGTTGCTCGCGCATGCGCTGCTGACGGTTGCTTGCCTGGGCGGATTCCGTCGGTGTGATCTCCAGGTTGCCGCGGAACTTCTCGAAGGCCTCACTGACGTTCATCATGATCCCGTCCGGGCGTAGTAGGAGAGTCCTGTGCCGAGGCTGCCGCCGCCGATGGCGGTGCCGACCTCGTGGCGGGTGAATCCGGCCGTGGACCGCAGACTGGTCGTGGACCATCCGGCGACGTCCGGACGACCGGGCTTGTTGTCGGCGACGATGCGGTAGTCGCACCGGGACGGAACGGCACCGGCCTTGCGGACGGCGTAGTAGACGGTGTCCGGGTCGAGCCACAACTCACCGTCGGCGTCCGGGTAGTAGCCATAGTCGATGGTGAAATCGAAGCGCCCGACGAGATCGTCACCGGAGCGGCGGCTCGGGTCGTAGATCTCCAGCACCAGGGAACGCAGGTGCCGGGAGGTGAGCCAGGTCCCGACCCCGCTCTCCAGGATCGGCCACTGGTTGGTCATCTTGGCCGGGTCGAGCCCGCTCTCCTTGACGATCCGCCGGAGGCCCCTGATGAGACCGGTCGACACGTGGGTGACGGCGTGCGCATGGGTGTTGACGTGGACGGCAGTGCTCACGACAGCTCCAACTCGTCGGTGTTGATGACGATTCGGGACGCGCGCGCGTGAGCCCGGGTGTCGTCAGGTACGTCGTCGTCGAGGGCGCGGACGCTGAACTGCGGGTGTCCGGCAAGGGCTGTGCGCAGTTCGTCGAGGTCGTCCTCGGCGCACGGCAGTGACAGGTGCCAGCCTGGCTCGTCCAGGGGGCGAGACGTCAGCGGAGTCTCGCTCTGCACGGCGTCGAGGGCATCGCTACCATGCACCGTTCGGATCCTGATGCGCGGGCCCGTGGCGGGCAGGACCACGATGGCAGCGCTGCTCGTGTACTCCTCGGCGATGATCATGGAGCCCGGCCCGGCAACCGCGAGCAGGGCGGTACGGGCGGGGCCTGTATCCGGGGCGAGAAGGTCGACGATCGCCTGCCAGGTCTGGGACGAGGTGCGATAGGGCACCGAGGCGATGCGGCGTGCGATGACACTCATGCCGTCTCCCGAGCGTGGTCGAGGGCACCCAGGAGGTCCTGAACGGTCACACCGTTGGGATCGCCCTTAGTCTCCGGCCGGTAGGCGCACGCGGCGGCGACCGCCTTGCGCAGACGCCGGCCGTCCAGGCCCTCGCCTCGCTCGGCGGCTGCATCGAGGGCCTCGGCCGCAGTCAGCGCGTGGGCTCCGGGGAATGCACGGGCGATCGCTGTGACGGTGTGCTCCAGGATCCAGCGCCGGGCCGTGTGGTCGGGGAGCGGCACCCGGATGACGTTGTCCGCGCGGGAGGCGAGAGCCGGGTCGATCGCATCGGGAAAGTTGCTGGTGGCGAGGACGAAGACCTCCGTGTGGCGGCGGGCGAGCCGGTCGAGTCCGACGAGGGCCGCGTCCACGGCACGATGTACGTCGACGGGGTTGGCGTCCATGGACAGGGCCGCGCGGTCGGTCAGGAGGGTCTCGACCTCGTCGACCAGCACCACCAGGGGCCCGGCCATCGCCATCTCCTCGATGACGGTGCCGAACAGGGTCTCCACGCTGCGCTGGCTACGGCCGAGGGAGGCGCTGGCCAGAGCGTGGGGGTCGACCTCGAGGAACAACCAGGGGGTGGGTGAGCCGAGGGTACGGGCGATCTTGTCTGCGAGTCCCCGGGCCACGGTGGTCTTGCCGACCCCCGGAGCACCCGTGAGCAGGGTGATGCCGTGCAGTGGCACAGCGTCGAAGGGAACGGCCTGACGCAGGCGGATGCTGGCCACCGCGGCGCGGAGCATCCGCTCCCTCATGTCAGTGGGCAGTGCGATGCTCGACCAGGCTTCCCGGAACTCCTCGTCCGGCAGCAGTCGGGCATCCGCGATCCCCTGTGTCCCCTCATCGGGCAGGGAGCGGGGGAAGGTGTGCAGTCGTGCGGTTTCGCTCATCAGGCGGTCCTTTCCGGATCCACAAGGCATGGCGAACAGAAGTGCACAGCGATGCTGGGGGTCCGGAATGCAGCCAGAGAGACCAGCGTTGACTCACACTGTACGACGTGTACCGATGGAGGTACAACCGTGTTCGGGGACACGTAACGGAGGGGTGGGATGATCAGCCACAGGTGATCGTCCTAGAGTCGCCACGCTACGGTGCGTTGAAGACGCCCGGCGGAAGGAGGTGGCGAGAGTGGACGAGCCCATCGACATCGAGGCGCTGCAGACGCTTGTGCAGCAGCATCGCGCACAGTTGGGACTGAGCCTGCGGGCGGCGGCGGAGCAGGCCGACGTGCCCTTCAACACCCTCGCCCGGGTGGAGAAGGGCCATTTGCCGGACCTCGCCAACTTCACCCGGCTCGTCGACTGGCTAGGGCTCCCTCCCGAGCGTTTCTTCCAGCCCGCGCGACTCCGCACGGAGAGCACCCCGGACGTCATCGCCTACCATCTGTCACGCGACCCCAACCTCACGGATGCCGCAGCCGAGAAGATCGCCGGGCTGGTCAAGGAGCTCTACGGGAGTCTGGCCGCTCGCGAGAGCGAGGTGAAGGTACACCTGCGCGCGGCATCCACTTTCACCCCGCAGGCCAGTCGCACGCTCGCCGACCTTCTCGCCACCATGCAGAGCAGGCTGACGGCCTCCGACGAGGGCAGCTCTGCCCGGGAAAGGGGCTAGGAGTGCGCCGAGGGTTCAAGTCGGAAGCAGAACGGCTCGCGGACCGCGTACGCGCACAGATCGGTCTCCGCTCGGACGTTCCGCCGGACATCCGCCAGCTTGCTGCGCATCTGCGCGTTGAGGTGATCGACGCTCAGGAACTCGTCGGGATGGACAGCCTGCGAGAGCTGGAGAGCCTGCAGCCCGGCGCGTTTTCCGCTGCTACCTTCCATCTGCCGGACGGCCGCACGGTCGCTGTCTACAACCCCTGCAACGAGCCGGCGCGCACCAAGAGCGACATCGCCCATGAGCTGGCTCACGTCCTGCTCGGCCATGAGGTGCGCGAGCTGCAGCAGATCGGCGGGCACGCGTTCTTCACATGCGACCCCGAGCAGGAGGAAGAAGCCAACTGGCTGGCCGGCTGCCTGTTGCTGCCCCGTCAGCTTCTGCTCCGCCACGCGTACGCGGGAGCCGATGCTCAGGCGTTGGCAGCCGCTGCTGGGGTCAGCGTGCCCATGGCCCGCTTCCGCCTCAACACCAGCGGCGTCCTGCTCCAGGTACGCCGACGGCGGACAGCCCGGAGCAGTGGAGACTCTTGAGCTGCGGGGCAAAGGAGTTCCGCTGGCTGGACAGCTCGGCCAGCATGCTCCTCTTGGCGCGACAACGCCTGCTGTGCGCGATCAACCTCCCCCTGCTGGCCGGGCGACGGAGCGGACAATGCTGCCCACCGCAAGGTGCGTGCCCGGGTAGAGCATGTGATCGGCCGCATGAAGAACTACAAGATCCTCCGCGACTGCCGACAGCATGGCGAGGGCCTCCACCACGCCGTCTAAGCCGTCGCCCACATGCGCAACCTCGCACTCACATCATGACCAGAAAACTGTGGATGCAGGCCCTGACCTGCCCAAACGCAGCCTTGTGCAACACCCTTCATAGGTTCGCTGTCAAAGAAGCTTGAAACGGCTGGGTTCGCTGTCAAACGACTCGCCTGGATGACAAGGGACAGTTCGCCGGGGGCAGACAAGGAAGATCGCCCAGAGGACTGGTGGACGCTGCAACGGCATGTCAACCTGAACGACCTTCCGGAAAGTCCCAGGTCAGAGAGGTGATGCTGTGGCATTGGATGCGGCGCAATCTGGATTCGCCACGACGGTCGCGGCTCTGCGGCTGCGCTCCTGGAAGCTCGGTGCCGGCCAGGCGATGGAGGTGATCGACCAGTTCTCGGAGGCCGACTTCACGCACATCGTCGACGACCGGGCCGACGTGCACGTCAGCTCGCGCGACGGCCGGTTCTACCTCGGCTACTTCCCGAACGGCCGGCCCGGCGGCAATGACGAAGACTGGGTGACAGGCGAGGGCTGGGTCATCTTCGTCACCGGTACCGCCAAGGTCCCCGGCTACCGGATGGCCTTCGGTACGGACACGCCGGCGGAGATCATCGCCGGCGTCGTGGCCCGGATCCTGTCAACATCCCGGCCCCTGTGACGGGCGCATCCTCTTCCCTATATACGCGACGCGTACCCTGCCCCTGCTCTCGCGGCTTCGCCCGCTACTGCTAGGAGAACGCCTTGGACCCGCACTCGCCCGAGATGACCGTCGGCGACATCCTCGACCTGCTGTCCACCTGCGACCGCGACACACCCGTCCGTCTTGCCATCAACCCCTTCTTCCCCATGGCCCACCGTCTGGGCTGCGTGGAGATGGCCGTGGACGAGCACGGTCGGCCGATGGTCTACATCGCCGAGTCCCCGGAGGCCGAGCAGATCGGCCCGCTGCCGCCCGCCGTGGCCGTCGCTCTGACCTGGCAGGACCCAGTCGAGGCGCCCCCGCGCCGCCGACGCGGCGCGACTGGGCCGAACGCCGGCCAGTGATTCACCCCCGAACCCATGGAGGCGCCCCTGCACCCGCACCACCCCATCGATCCCTCCCACCCCACCTCTCCGGACCCGGTGTACTGGGTCACCCCGCGCCACCTGGCCGGTGATGACGGCGTCCTCGCCGAGCGAATCGGCGACACTCTGACCGAGCTCGGCTGGCGCATGTGGCCGACCTCCCGCGGCACCCTGCTCTATGTGAGCCCCGACGGCCTGCGCGGCGCCGAGTGGATCCTCGCCGCCTACCCGTTCGAACTGGGCGGCCTCCCGGTGGCCTGGCAGCTGTCGGCCCGTCCGTATCCTGCCTCGGTCCTGACCGAGTGGAACGCGTACTTCACCGCCGGCGTACCGCACGAGGCGCTCACCGATTTCTTGCTCGCGCTCGACGCCAGCGAGACCCCCGACGCCGGGCTCGAGAACGCCGAGTCGGTCCTCACCGCACTCGGCACCCGGGGCTGGCTGCGCGACATGGACCGCCCGCGTACGACCGCCACCGATCCGGGCTTCTCCACGAACGTCTCGCTGGAGATGCTGCCGCCGCTCATCCACGACGCTGACCCCCGCGATGACCTGTTGGGCTGGCAGGCGTGGGCGGAGCCTGTGCTGGGGGCCCCGTATCTGTGGTGTGCGAGCTTCAGCGCGAGCGCCCCGCACGAACTGGTCGCGGCCTTCGCCTTCTCGCTTGCCGCACCCGGCCCGGTACCGCGCCGCACGCTCCCTGAAGGCGCAAAGAACCGTCTCACCGTCGTACGCCGCGGTTGACGGGCTACTCAGAGCCGGTGACCGAGGCGGGGGATCGGCAGGGTGATGCCCCTTTTCCAGGCCCGGCGGTTCCACTCTCTTCACGGGAGGGGAAACGCCGGGCCTTCGCCGTACCCCGGTACCCGCGCGCATGAGGGGACCCTGGAACCAAGATCAAGGCCGTGCATAGGATTCCCGTTGTGGCAGGCAAAGTGATCGGCAAAGGACCCTTGCGCGGCTACCTCCTGGAGGAGGTGCTTGCCTGGTTGTTGCGGTCCAGTGGCTTCGAAGTCCTCACGGCCGACGACGACAAGGACAAAGAGCCGTGGAAGGTGCTGAAGAAGGACAAGAACGGTCTGTTGGTCCGTGGACGCGGAGCATGGCACCAGGTCGACGCGCTCGGACAGTTCCGGTACGTCCCGCCGTTCTCATTGCCGGTCCGCTTGTTCGTCGAGGCAAAGTACCTGACTACAGCTCCCGTTGGTCTGCCCACCATCCGTAACGGCCACGGTGTGATCCACGACGTGAACGAGGGCGAGACCACCACGCTCACTGCTCCGGGGGCCGGCCGGCCGCGGACGCGATACCGCTACAATTACGCGATCTTCTCCACGTCCGGCTTCAGCCCGGAGGCGCAGGATTACGCGCTGGCCCACCAGATATCCCTGATCGACCTCTCCGCACAGGACTTCTATGTACTGCGGAATCTCGTCAAGACCACGGCCGACACCATTCACGCAGTCCTCGAAGTGACCCCCGCGGCCGAGCGGCCGAAGGTACACGAGATACGGACGTATCTTCGTGGCCCGTTGTTGGACATGGACGCGGGCGATGTGGACCTACCCGATGCGATTCGCGGCCCGCTCGATTATCTGGCGCAGGCCCTGCACAGCCGGTCGCAACTGGGACTTGTCCTGGCCTTTCCTGCAGCACCGTTCGTCCTGGGACTGGCCTCGGATGATCTGTACGGCTTCGTGGACTATGCGAGAGCGCACCTCACACATTCGGTGCGCCTGCGCCGCATTAATCAGGCAGCGTCACATCCGGTTTGGGAACTGCGCTCCGCGGAGCACCCAGAGGCATACGCGTTGAGGTTCGGGCTGCCGGAGCGGGTGGAAGCCTGGATCGTCGAGCAGGATGAAGGAATGCCCTCGCGTACCCGCTATATCAAGCGCGGCATGCTGTCGACCATGACCCTGTACTGGATGGACGGGGAGCACGCGCAGACCTTCCAACTCCGCTACGAGCCAGGCGAACTCCGCCTCGACGGCTGATCGCCCGATACGACGACACCCCGGTGTCCGGGGCTGTCGGGAGGACAGGCCCGGACACCGGGGCAGGTGGAGGAGCGGGTCAGTGTGCGGTGCGGGCCTTGGCGAGCGCCTTGTCCAGGTGGGCGTCCACGAGGCCCGGCGAGCCGGAGACGACGACCAGGATGTTGCCGGTGCGGATCGTCGTCTGCTTGACGACGCTGCGCTGCCCGCTGGCGGAGTAGGTGAGCAGCTGGCTCCACTGCTCGTCGCCGAGGTCTGGCGCGGACGTCTTCTCGGTGCCCATGTCGACGACGGTGCTGCCTGACGTCACCAGGTAGGAGGGGCAGGAGAGCATCGCGTCGAAGATCTTCCTGATGCCCTTGGACAGCTTCGCGGCGCTGTCGCTGTACAGCTCCTCGCTGACCTCGGAGCTGCTGCTGCTGGAGTAAGTGAAGGACGCCTTCGCCTTGCGGCTGAAGTCGAGACCGGAGCCGGTGGCCGCGTCGCTGCCGAGCTTCTCGAGCGCCGGGCAGCCGATGACGGTGACGTCGTCGTTGCTGCGAGCGGGCTCGGGCTTGCGGGTGTAGCCCTCGCCCAGGTCGCTCTCGTTCAGCAGCCGCTGGTTCAGCTGGATTGAGGACAGCGGCGCGGATGCCGAGCTGCCGCCCTGGTGCGCGGGTGCGGATGCGGCCGAGGCGTCGGCGGGCTCGGTGTGGCTGGAGCAGCCGGTCAGGGCAAGGACGGTGAAGACGGTGCCGAGGCCGAGGGCGGTCGTAGTGGAACGGCGCATGCGGAAACCCCTTGGTGATGCGAGACGGATGGTCTGACCGGGTCGGCCCTCCGGGTGCCGACGAACGCAGGGGTGAGGGAAGGGGTTTCGGGGCTTCAGTGGCCGAGGTGGTGCAGTCCGTCTTCGAGGGTGGGGTGGAAGTGGTCGACCGGACCGGAGTTGCGGTTGTACCAGGCGGTGTCCAGTCGGGTCTCCTCCGTCTCGTGGCCGGCCGGGCAGCGGAGCCACACCGAGTCGTCGCGCATGTTGAAGACGATCCAGTTTCGGTACGCACCGCAGTGGCACGCGTGGACCTCGTCGTCGATGACGAGCGGCAGGTCCCAGCGCATCATGAACCCTGAGACGTCCTGGCGGGACGGCGCCCGGAAGTCCGGCGGCAGGAAGTCGGGCACCACCGTGGCCGCTGGCGCAGCCGAGGCAGCGACAGGGCCGGGTGCGTTCGGCAGCGGCAGTTCGGTGTGCATCGCCAGCACCGATTGGCCGGCACGCTGGGCTTCACGGAACTCTCGGTCCGCACGATTGCGTCGGAACATGCCGTCTCCATCTCTGTCGTCTCGCCTGCACGAGGAGAGTGCCGCAAGTCCCTGACCTGCTGCAACTCTAAGATTGTTGAATTCAGCGGGACTTGGCGGGACGGTCGGTGCGGTGCGTCGGATCCTGCGCAGCGCCGCGGGCGGCGGCGGGCGCGGTGGCCGTGTGCTCGGGCATGGCGGAAGGGTCGGCGGGCAGATCGGCCATGCGCCGCAGCCGCCACACGAGCACGTCGCTGATCGAGTCGGCGGTGTCCAACTCCCGTCGCTCGGCGGCCTCGGCTAGAAGCGCGGCCGGGTCGTGCCCAGCGTGCTCGACATCGGCGAGCGTGGCGGCCAGGGCGTACCAGCCCTGCTCGGTGAGGACCTGCTCGGCCAGCTCCGGGACGGCCTGGCGCAGGTAGGCGGCCTGCTTGCGCTGCAGGGGCTGGGACAGACGCCGACCGCGCTGGTGCATGACGGACAGGTACATCGGCGCGGCGGCCTGGTAAGCGGCGCGTAGGTGCTCGGCGGCCTGGCGGGCAGCAGCGGCCTGCTGGGCGTGCTCCTTCTTCCCGTGCCAGTGGGCGGCGGCGGTGACCAGGAAGAACACCATGTCGATCAACATGGCGGTGGTGGCGCCGTCTTCCCCACGACCGAGCGCCGGCCCGCCGTAGACGAGGTCACGGGCAGCCTGCCGCAGACCACGGTCGTGGCCCCGTTCGGCCCGGATGTGGGAGCGGGAGGCCCGCTCGAACGCCCAGGCGGCGTCTCGCAGTTCGCGCCGGGTGTGCGCGGCCGAGGTCTTGGCGAGCGCGTCGAGGACCTCGCCGGCCGCGGCGAGCTGCGCGGCGATCTGCCCGTCGTCGCTCTGGTCGACGACGAGTACGGCCTGCCAGACCGCCGTCGTCGCCTGGCGCCGCGCGGTCGACGGGTTGACACGCGCCAAGCCGGAGGAGCGGTCCGCGGCGGCTTCGGGGCTGGGTCCGGAGCCGTTGCCGGCCCACCGCTCGCGGATGCGCGGTAGGGAGAGGTCGGGTGCGAGGGTGGAGCCCGAATAGTAGATCGGCTCCTGGTCCTCGTTGCGGTCGTCGGGCAGCGCGACCTTGTAGCCGAGTAGATCGCCGGAGGGTGCGACGCGCTGGCGGACCAGGAGGCCGGCGGCGGCCAGGCGGTCGAAGAACTCCTGCTCGCTGGCGACGCCGGCGGCGGCGCGGCGCACCGTCTCTCGCAGTTCCTCGCGTGGCGTTCGTTCCTTGCCCTGGCGGTTCGCCTTGTGGCGTTCGGCGCTGGTGGGGCGTTTGGCGGCGGTTCCGTCGCCGGTGTTCAACCGGCGTAGCCCGTAGTCGACTTCGATCTTCCGTGCTTCCGCCTGGGAGCGGGCGCCATCCTGGCGGATGCGGGCTTGGCGGCCGTCATGGCGGACGACGGTGGCGATGATGTGGATGTGGTCGTCGGCGTGGCGGACAGCAGCCCAGCGGCAGGCGGCATCGTCGCCTTCAGGGGCGATGCCGGTGGCGGCGACCATGCGGCGGGCGATGTCCGCCCACTGCTCGTCCGTGAGGATCGGGTCTTCGGGGGCGGCGCGTACGGACAGGTGCCACACATGCTCGGCGGGCCTGGCGCTTTCGGGCAGTGCTATGACGGGCTGATCGAGCAGACGCTGCAGGTCGCCGTACGTCGCCTCGGGGTCGCGGCCGGGGTCGGGGGCCAGGCGATCCCACGCCGCGACGAGGTGGGGGTCGATGTGCTCTTCGGCCTTGCCGGGGCCGTACAGGTAGGCCACCAGGCCGCGGGTGTCCGTGCCCATGTCGTGGACTTTGGGGATCATGCAGCCGGACGCTCGCCGTCCAGGTAGCGCCGGAGGAAGGCGTCCACACGCAGGGAGATCCGGTCGACGGCAGAGAGGACCGCCGTGGCCTGCGGCGCGGGCTCGTCCGAATTCAGTGCTGCCGCAACCTGGTTGAGGTTGTTGCCGATCCGGTTCAGTGCGATTCGCAGGTCGAACAGCTCCTTCAGCATCTCGCGCTCGCCGGCGATTTCAGCGGCGGAGAGGTCGAGGTTGCGGGCGGCTTTGAGCGCGGCGCGGGCAAGGTAGCTGGCGATGCTCATATTGCAGGCGGCAGCAGCACGCACGAGGAGCTGGTACTCGTCGTCGTTCATGCGGCAGCTCGGCTGGTGCATGCGCTTCTTCTCGTCGCGCAGGCGCTCACGCTGCTGAACGTGGGGCTTCGGCGGCATGGTGTGGGCGCAGTCGGTGCTGTGGCAGGAGTGGTTCTCCCCTTCGTCAGGATGCGAACCGCCCTCGGTCGCATCCTGACGGATCGGTGCCCCCTGGTGCCGATCCGCTCCCGCCACCCCCGGGGCGGGAGACGCAAGAGCATTGCTCCCACCGGGAGCAATGCTCTTGCACCAACTTGCTCGCGACGAGGTCGAGTTGGTTTCCGGCTCACCTGGCGCGGGAGTGGGGGTTGTCGTCGGGTTCGTCATCGGGTGTGGTTCCTCGTGGTGCGGATGCGGTGCTGGATTTCGGCGGCCAGATCGACCATGGCTCTCGGGCTGTGGAGGACGTGGACAAGGGATTCGGCGTGGTGCTGGACGAGCCACTGGCCGGCCGGGGTCAGCACGGCTGCGTACAGGAGCTGGTGGCGTACGAGCACCTCCGCCCAGGCGGCGGCCTCGGCGGTGGACGGTGGGTGCATACGCGGGTGGTGACGGGCAGGAATAGCGGATCCCTTCAGTGCGGGGGCGGTGGCCCGGCCGAGGCCGGGCCACCGGACGGAAAGGCGGAAGCAGGCGCCTGACCTGCTTGTCTGTGACCGTCAGCCGCACTCGGGGCAGCGGTCGAGGTGCCGGTTCAAGGCCCGCGCCATGTTCCGCTTCACCGAGATGGCGTTCTTCGCGCTGGTCTTCGCCGGCGCGGATCCCCGGTGACGCTCGGCGTGAGCGTGCAGGAAGCGGATGTCCTGCTCGAAGCCGGACTTGATGTGTGCGAAACGCTGGCAGGTCTTCATCGGGCCGTACTCCGTGCCGTGGTGGTGCCCGCCTCGTCGCGGAGCCGCTGCAGAACCGGCGTCAGACGCTCGTTCCGCCCTCCCCGGATCTGCTGGGCACGGAGGATCTCCCGCAGCTGAACGCGGGTCAGCGACTCGTTGCCGTCCCGCTCCAGCAGCGCGGGCACATGGGGACGGACCCGCTCGACCATCTCCTCCACGCTCAGCTTCGGCTGCTTCCGGGACCGTTGGGATTGACCGCCGCGCGGCCGGTTCCGGGACGCCCTAGCCTTCGGCGTCCGCCGTACGGGGACGGTGTGGGGACGGTCCCCGTTGGGCTCGGTCCCCGTTTCGGTGTCGGGGTGTTCGCGGTCCCCGTCGCCGTTGGGGACGGTGTCGGGACGGTCCCCGTTGGGCTCGGTCCCCGTTTCGGCGTCCGGGTGCTCCCGGCCCTCGTCCCCGATGGCGATTGCCGCCGGGGTCGGGCCTGTGCCCTCCTGAGCAGCAGCTTCGTGCACATTTTCGGCACTGCCGCTCGCACCGTCGTCGGGCTCCTCGGTCCCGACGGGCACGGTGTCTTGGTCCCCGACTGCCGCCTCTTGGCCCGCGCGCAGCAGGCTTGAGCCGGACTCGGCGGCTCGGTCCCCGTCGCCGTTGGGGACGGTGTCGGGACGGTCCCCGTCGGGCTCACGGTCCGTCCCCGGCTCCGCACGGTCCCCCTCTGTACGGTCCCCGTTCGATGCGGTGCTTCGGGGACCGTCGCCGGGGACCGAGCTCACCCACGCACTCGCCTGCGTCCCATTCGCCGACGGAGTCGCGATCGACGTAGGGAAAAGGGACCGGTCCCCGTGATCGGCGTCCTGGTCCCGCGCGGGCTGAATCCAGGGCGACGGCAGGACCACGGTGGCGAGCGCCGTGGCGTGCCGACGGGCGGCCAGCTGCTCCAGAAGCGCGCGACGCTGCTGCGGGTCGGTGCCGACACCGGATCGTGCGAGAGCCGACTGGAGCCGACGCGTGATCCGACTGCCACGGCCGTTCTCACGTTCCTTCTCTGGTATCCCGGCCAGCCGGGAGGCCAGGGCCACGGCCCGTTGAGTCGCCCGGTCCTTGGTGATCTGCGCGGCATCACGGTTGCGGGTGGCGACGCCCAGGCGCGAGAGGAGACGCTCCCGCACTTCACGTCCGAGCGTGGCCAGCAGCCCTTGGGAGGCGGCGTCCGGCTTGTGAAGTCGCAGCTCGATGCCCATGGCCAGGTGCCAGAGCACGGCCGCCATGACCGGGCCGACGAAGGCCCGCACGGTGCCGCCCACCGTGCCTGACTCGGCGTACGCCGGGATGACCTGCACCCCGGTGATCACCCAGACCAGGCCACCCGGCAGGCCAGGTGCTCCTTGGGTCTTCAGGTTCTGCCTGGCCATCAGCGCCGTCGCGAACAGCGCCAGCTCGGCCGCGCTGAACATCATGGCCCGCTCCACGGCGCCGGCCATGTCGAGGTAGTCGGCGGCGAACCGCCAGCTGGTGTCGGCGCTGTAGGCGGTGCAGTTGAGGGCGGCGAGGGCCGCGACCCAGACCGCGGGGGTGCCGGCGCGCGGGCCGCTCGCCCGGGTCCGGTTACGCCGGATCGACCATCCGCCGAGCACCAGGGCGAGCACTCCGACGGCTGCGACGAGGTGGACGGGCTCGATGCCAGAGAGGAGGGAGGGCATGGCGAGGAGGTGAGTCATGCGGCCTTTCGGAGAGCGGCGATCAGGGCGTGGGTCTGCGCCTGGCGGGGCACCTGCACGGTTGAGGCGGCGTCCTCGGCGGCTTCGTCCTCGACGTACTCGTCGGCGGCTGCCTCGGCCTGGTCGACCTGCCCCCAGTAGCGGTCGCGGTCGGCGACGGCGTGTGCGGCGTTGCGCATCAGGTCGCGCGCCCAGTCGAGGTCGAGCCGCAGTGCGTAGGCGAGGCGCTCGGGGCTCCAGCCGCGTACGTAGGCGTGGCGGGTGACGGCGTCGCGCTCGGCGTCGCTGAGGTGGACGTCGCGGCCTTCGAACGCGGCCTTGACGCGGCTGTAGTCCAGGCGCTTGTTGACTCGGGCGTGCCAGGGGCGCCGCTCGTCCTCGGTGAGCCCACCCCACATGCCCTGGCGGATCTCGTTGTCGAGGGCGTAGTCGAAGCACGCCTTCTTCACGGGGCAGTTGCCGCAGATCGCCTTGGCCGCGTCGATGGCCGCGCGGTCGCGGGCCGCGTGGAAGAACAGCTCGTCGATCTCCTTGACCGGCAGGCCGTGGCACAAGCCTCGTTCCTGCCAGCTGTGGTCGGCGATGCCCCGGATCGTCGGGGGCGGGGTGTCGTTGGTGGTGATGTGGCGCATGACGGTCTCCGGAAGTCGCCTCGGTGGGTGCGGGTCGCTCGGCACCGGTGGCGGGACGGGGTGCGGCGGGCGCTGCGAGGCGGGCTCGGGGTACGGCGTGGGGCCGTACCGGAGTCGGAACGTTTTGGTGGAGAAGAGGGCTGAGGTCAGGCGGCGGATGCCTGCTGGGCCTGCGCAGCCAGGGCACGGTCGACGCGGCCGGGGTGGGCCGTGACGCGCGGTGCGTTGCCCCGGGCACTTCCGTCGAGGCTGATGCGACGGCGGCGGCAGGGCTCGCCCTTGTCGGCGTGACACCAGCCGCATGGCACGTTCAGGACGTCGGGTCCTCCGGCGGCGATGGCGGCTTCGCGGGCGGCGCGGGCCGGGCGGTAGGGGGCCAGCTCGGCGCGCACGGCCAGCGGGATGTAGGAGCCGACAGCGGCCAGCTGGTCCTTGAGCCCCGGCCGGTGTCGTCCCGCGGTGATCCCGCGGTGAGCCGAGGGTGCGGCCACTCCCGCAGCCACGGCATCTCGCGCCGCCAGCAGCTCCGCCCGCCAGGCTTCCGGATTGTCCGGGTCGGCCATCGGGGTCGGGTCGGTGTGCCGGGCCAGACGGTCGCGGCGGTGCGCCTGCCATTCGCGGGCCACATCGGCCGGCAGGATCGGGTACGGCGAACTCACGATGCGCTTGCGGACGATCTCGCGGACGTCCCAGCCCTGGCCGGTGGCCATCGGGACGTCGCCGAGCAACTCGTGCCACATGGCGAGCTGGTCGCGGGCCTCGCCCGCATCGGTGCGGATGGTGCGCGGGTCCAGGCGGCCGACATAGGTGAGCACGGCAGCAACTTCGCGGCGGTCCAAGGTAGTTACTCCGTTCCAGTCGGTTCATCGACGGCAGCGAGCAGGGCGGCCATGTGCGCGTCGGCGCGGGTCATGCCGGCCTGCGGCGCGGGAGTGCCGCCGGGCAGTGCGTAGAGGCTCGGGCGCTGGGGGGCGGGGCTGTGCTCGCGGGCGAGCCAGGCTCGCCAGTCGGCAGCCCAGGCGGCGGCGGAGCGAGCGCTCCAGGTGCTGCGGTGGTGGCGCCACTTTGCGTCAGCGGCCTGGACGCCGTGCTCGCCGAGGCGGGCGAGATGCCCCTGCTGCTGAGCCCAGGACAGGCTCGCGTCGTCGACTTGCCAGTCCGCGGCGGAGGTGAGGTCAGCAGCACCACTGCTGCTGTACCTACGGTTCACCTTCGGTTCACTACGGTTCTGGGGGTCAGGTTCAGACCCGGAGGGGGGTTGGATTCTGACCCGGGGAGGGGTCAGGTTCTGACGAGGGGGCGCAGATTCTGACCCGGTCAGATCCTGACGACGGGGGTCGGATTCGGACCCCGTCTTCGGCCAGATGCCGTGCTTGCGCAGCCGCTCGTCGTCCAGCTCGGGTACCAGGTCGGCGTCCGTCAGGGGCTCGACGTACGCGCCGGGGTCGTCCTCCCGGGCCGCCGCGACCTTGGCCAGCCATGCAGCGGCGCGCGGGAGCCGATAGACCGTGCTGTGCTGCGGGCCGTCGAGGTCGTCGAGCACCTCCAGCTCGCCGATCTCGGCCAGTGCGGCCAGGGCGCCGCGCACGGCGTTGCGGCTCGCGTTCGTACGCTTCATCAGCGAGGTGAGGGACGCCCAGGCGACGCACTGTTCGTCGGGGATCCGGTCGGCGATCGACAGTAGAACCAGGCGCGCGTTTCCGCGGCTGGCGCTGTACTCCCACGCCCATTCGCGGGTGTCCCGGCTCATCGGGTCACCGCCCAAACGGGCCGGGCGCTGGGGGCCGGCTCCGGCGCGAGGGCGCCGGGCAACTGGTGCGCGTCCAGGGAGCCAGGCGGCGAAGCGAGGACGGCTGCCGCGCGAGCCGGGGGCACCGGCCCTTTGCGCAGGGCAGGCGGCATGTAAGACTCTCCTCCGTAGTGAAACCCGTGCCGGTGTGCCTCGTAGGAAAGGGCCGGTGCGGTGAAGGTGGGTAAATCTCCGCCCTTGCCGGGGCAGGAGTACCATTTGGCGTTCGGCGTCCGGGAGTTACCGCTCCTTGGACGCCGTCGCTGTGTTCGGGGCTATCTCACCCGGCTGGATCGCGCGTTCCGCATCTGGCTCCTAGCGTCGTCTACCGCCGGGCAGGGAGCCCGGCGAGGGACGACGAACATATGCAGGACCTGCAGCAAGATCCAGACCTTGCTAAAGGACTCTCTACAAGACGCAACGGAGGGCGGCGGCACCTGTGCCTACGCGTGGAGGCAGCGGGCCGCGATACGGGCAGCAGGCGGATCGCCCCGACACACTCGGAGATGCCCCTCACAGCACCCCCTCGTGTCTTGTGCCACAACGCGGGGCAGCGGCGGACCGTGCTGGTTCCGTGGCGCCGACCATGACGGAGCGCTCGACGCTACTCGCCATGCCGAGGAAGTCGGCGGCGTACCGCCGACTGGTGTCGGGGAGGTGGGCGAGGGCAGCGACCCGCACCGCTGGCGCAGACGGCTGTGCCGTTCCGGTGCCGGCGCGGCCGCGCAGAGTCAGCCATCCGTCCACGAGCATGGCGAGGACTGGCCGCGCACGGCAGTGCCCGAATGACCCGACGGAAATGCTCGCGCGGGCATCGCGAAGGGGATCGAGGCTTCCCACTGTTGCCTCTGCGCCTTCCATTCGAAGATCAAATTCGTCCTGTAATTACAGGCGCAACTAATATCGCTAGGTACGGGTGACGCGTGTCACGCATGCCATACGCACCTATCGGTAGAAACGGACAGACCATCCCGAAGGGTGGACGCGCAAACGCAGGGGACGTTTGCGAGGTAGAACTTTTCATATGCAAGATCGGTGCGTCAACTGACGTTAATCGCGGAGTACAGTGGCTGAACCGCTGTTAAGTCACGCGCCTTGGAAAGGATCATGAAAGAGCCAGCAGAGGAGCCGACGAGTCTTCACGCGAAGAAGCTCAGTGACCGGCTCAACCGCCTGTTTGAAGTGGTGCACCCGCCTGGCCGCGGCCCGTACAGCAACTCTGAAGTGGCCGAGCTGATGGCCGAGCGAGGGCTCGAAACCGTGACGTCCACCTACCTCTGGATGCTGCGCACCGGCCGTCGGGACAATCCGACGAAGCGTCATCTTGAAGCCCTGGCAAGCTTTTTCGGCGTGCCCGCCGCCTATTGGTTCGACGATGAGGTTGCCGAAAAGACCGCGGAGGAACTGAAGTTGCTGGAACTGCTCCGCGATTCGAAGGTCAAAAACGTGCTCCTTCGTCTGTCCGACGTCTCGGCGGACGGAAAGGAAGCGGTACTCGGTCTCGTGGACGGCGTACGAAAGATGGAAGGGCTGCCGCCCTCCAACTAGCCGCGTTTTGGCTATGGTTCAGAAAATGATCAAGGAATGACAATGTGGTCCACGGGTAGGTGGCGCCAGGATGACCCCCTGGCCGCGCTGGAGCTCCCCGACGTCACGAACATCCGCGACCTCCGCGACGAGGTCTCCCGTCGTACGGGGCGCGAGGTGATCCTGCAACCCCAGGAGCAGGCGCCGTCGGTCTGCGGGGCATGTGCGGTCCTGGAGGTCGTCATCTACGTGTTCTACGACCCACGGACCAGCTGCCTGCATCAAGATCAGATCATCGCTCACGAGTTCATGCACCTGTTCCTCGGGCACCACGAGGCCCGCCCGCTGTCCGCCCTGGCGCCGGCGCTCATCACCACCATGGACCCGACCATCGTGCAGATGATGCTGGGGCGGACCAAGTACGACGACGCAGAGGAGCACGAGACCGAGCTCCTCGCCTCGCTTCTCCAGCGCCGGATCATCGACCGGTGGCTGCGCAGCGACGAGTCTTCCGGCGACGAGGTCCAGGACCGCGTCGCGCACACCCTGCTGCGCAGGCGGGAGGCCCGGCCGTGAAGGACCTGCTCCACCCGATCAGCCTCGTGGTCGCCATCCTCGGATTCCTCTGCCTCCTGAGGGATATCCCCGCCCGTCGCCGCGATCCCGCCACCGCGGCCCTGGCCTCCGTCTTCCTGCTGTCGGGCCTGTCGTTCCTGTTCTCCATCACCCCGATGTGGAACTACCTCGACCGCGTCCTGGGCACCGTGAACCTCGCCGTTCCCCTGGCCCAGGGCTGCGTGATCGCGCTGATCGCCTGCCAGCAGGTGGTCCTCACCTACTGGGGATCGCCCCCGGACATCGCCCGCAGGAGAGCGCGGGCCTGGCTCGGTGCCAGCCTCGCGGTGTTCGCGGCGCTGCTGGTGCTCTTCGCCCTGCTGACGCCGAGCGCACCAAGGCCGATCGACTTCACGTTGTACTACGCGCACGACAACACGTACGCCGCGTATCTCACCCTCTACGTCACCGCGTACACGATCGGCGAGGTACTCCTCGCCCGCGGCTGCTGGCGCCTGGCCCGGCGCAGCAAGCGCGCCTCCGTCCGCGTCGGTCTGCGGGTCGTCGCCCTGGGCGCCATCGTCACCTTCGGATACAGCGGCGTGCGGACCGGCAACGTCATCGCGGGCGCCTTCGGCATCTCCCTCGCCAGCTGGGAGAACTTCGCCTGGACGTGCGGCGACGTCGGCGCCATGCTCACCCTGATCGGGTGGCTGGTGCCCACGATCACCGACCAGGCCAAGAACGTCCAGTACCGGTTCATGCAGTACCTCAGCTACTACCGCCTGCGCCGCCTGTGGCTGGCTTTCTACAGCGAAGCGCCCGAGATCCGCCTGCCGGTCGACCGGGGCGACCCTGCCCAGAGCCGCCGCTTCCGCAGTATCGGGTTCAAGCTCTACCGACGGGCGGTCGAGATCCGCGACGGCCGCTTCGTGATCCGTCAGTACCTCGAAGCGGGCGTCCGTGACAGCAGCGAAGCCCACCACAGGGCGCGAGGGCTCTCGGGCGAGGAACTGAACGCCGCTGTCTCTGCCGACCAGATACTCGCCGCCATCACCGCCCGCAAGACGGGCGAGCGCCCCCATCCCGACCGGCTCACCGACTTCGCCGATTCCGCCCCCGAGACCAGCCAGCCGATGGACGACATCGATGCCCTCCTCGCCGTCGCCCGCCACCTTCCCCGCCAGCGTGCCCGCACCTCCCACTCCGAGCGAGCCTTCGCATGACCGACCTGACCCGCCAGCCCGCGCATGTCCAACTGCACGCCCTGGAACGCCGCGAGATCTCCAGCCGCGAGCTGCTTGACCTCCACCTCGATCGGACCGACGCCAGCACCCTCAATGCCGTCATCACCCGCGACGACGACGCGGCCCGGCAAGCCGCTCACACCTCCGACGAGCGCCGAGCCCGCGGCGAGGCCAGCGGGGTCCTCGACGGCCTTCCGATCACCATCAAGGACAGCTTCGAAACGGCCGGCCTTCGCACAACCAGCGGAGCCCAGGAGCTGGCGGACCACATTCCCGACCGGGACGCCGACGCTGTCGCGAGGCTCCGCCACCAAGGCGCGGTGATCATGGGCAAGACCAACACCCCCGCCTACTGCCAGGACCTCCACACTGACAACGTCCTCTTCGGCTCCACGCTCAACCCGCACGACCCAGCGCGGACGGTCGGCGGCTCCTCCGGTGGACCTGCCGCCGCGGTCGCCGGCCACCTCACCCCCGCCGACCTCGGCAGCGACCTTGCCGGCTCGCTGCGCCTGCCGGCCCACTACTGCGGGGTGTACGGACTGCGGCCGACACACGGACTCGTCCCGGCCCGCGGCCATGTTCCCCGGCCGCCGGGCTGGCTCACCAGCAGCGACATGGTCACTCCGGGCCCCCTGGCCCGCCACCCCCGAGACCTCGACCTGCTCCTCACCGCGCTCACCACACCGGCACCGGCCGAGGAGACACCCTGGCGCGTAGACCTGCCGACGGCCAACAAGGGCATCGACGAACTGCGCATTGCGATCTGGGCCGAGGACCCGAACTGCCCCGTCGACCATGAGGCCGCACAGGCCCTCATCACCCTTGAGAAGGCTCTGATCGCAGCCGGAGCCCTGGTCCGACACACACCCGGACCTGTTGGCTTCGCCGACTCCACGCGCCTGTTCGAACAGCTTCTGCACGCCACCGCGACGGCCACCACCAGCGACGAAACCGCTGACACTGAGCTCGCCGCCGCACGACAGCTGCAGGACGACGACTCCAGCCCTCGCGCCATCTTCCTCCGCCACCGGACCCAAACCCACCGCAGCTGGCTGCGCGCGAACGAAGAACGCACCCAACTCCGATCGGACTGGCAGCGGTTCTTCACGGAACACGACGTCCTGGTCACACCGGCCGCACCCACAGCCGCGATCCCGGCTGGCAGTCGCACCCTCGCGGTCGGCGGCCAGGAACAGAACTTCTTCGACCAGACCGGCTGGGCCAACCTCACCAGCCACATCGGGCTTCCTAGCCTGGTCGTACCAGTGACTACGACCACTCAGGGGCTGCCTATTGGCATTCAGATCATCGGTCGGCCGTATGCGGACCGCGTTCTGCTTGCGGTGGCGGACGGGCTGGCATCCCTGCTTTGTGTCTCTGAGTGAGAACGCAACCCTCGTTCCTGGGGTGGATGCCGCCTCGGCCCGCCGACGACCTTCGGGAGGAGTACTGGCTGATGACCCACTTCCGGGGGTGCATAGTGGTTGGCTTCGAGCCAGGCACCGGGCGGCCGTGGGCTCGATGAGCCCGCCGGGGCCGTCTGTCGGTGTCGGGAGTGTCCCGAAGGCGCTGGCCGACGCCTTCGAACATGCCGTGCTAGACAGCCTGCTGACTGGAGCCGTACCAACGTCGGCGCCATGATCGAAGCCAACGGCCGCCAGATTGACCTCGGAGTGCTCGCGGGAATCCAACATCATCCGGCCGCCGGCAGGGGACAGCCAGAGGGTGGGCAGCCAATGCCCCGAGCCCATTGCCTCCTGACATTGGCTGGTGTGCGGGCAGGCATTTGTCTGCACACAGAACCTCACGCCGTGATCGCAACTCAAGGTTCAGGCGCGCCCGGGAGTGACGGGTCAGCACTCGCCGCCTGGCCACCTCAGCCAGCACCGCTTAACACCGGGAGTGGTGGGTGCGAGGACCGGTGACGGATGCTTCGACAGATGCGGTCCGTCTGGGAGGACTTCAACGGGCCCACCGTGAGCTGATCAAGAAGGAAGTCCTTGGCCGTGTCCCCGCGCAGCAGGACTGCAGGTACTGACAGCAACGCCCGGGTGGCTCGGAGGTCTTGCCTTCGCCAAAGTGATCCCTTTCATATGGGGCACGGGGAGGTGCCGGGCGAAGAAGGAGGCCACGTCGCCGAATCCGAAATCGGCGTCGTGGCCATTGCCTGTCGCGTCCCCGTAGCGCCGCGCGGCAGCGGCGCCCTCGGCAGCCAGGCGACCGCCGTCCAGGAGGTTGTCGGCCTCGAGGTCGCCGCGCCGGGCGGCGTTGATGAATCCGTGGCGGTAGCCGTCGAGCAGGTACAACTCGCTTTCCACGCCCGCAGCGACGAGTGCCGTGTGCAGGTTCCAGCTGTGGCGCCACGAGACCAGGTCATCGGTTGTGCCATGACAGATCTGGAACGGTGGGGCGTCTGGGCGTACATGATGTAGCGGGCTTGCAGCTTCAGCGATCTCCGGTAGCTCGTCGGGCGCACCTCCGAGGAAGCGGTCCGACCAAGATGGACCGCTGAGGCCCGGGAGGGTGGCCAACTTCGGCGGAGGCGCCGACGCCGTCATGTCCGTGGGCCCGTACGCCTCGGCCACCGCGCGTACGGAGACGTCGCCGTGGACGTCGCCTTCGCCCGGGAGTCGCTCCCTGTTGCCCAAGAGGCCGGCCAGGGCTGCCAGATGGCCGCCCGCCGACGCGCCCCAGAGGCCGAGCGCGTCGGGGGCGATGCCCAGGGCGGCGGCGTGGGAGCGCAGGTACCGGATGGCGGCGCGGACGTCGAAGAGCTGGGCGGGGAACGTCGCCTCGTGGCTCAGCCGGTACTCGATGCCGGCCACCGCAATTCCTTGGGAGGCGAGTGCACCGTATTGCTCTGGCATCTTCTTGCGGTCGCCGCGGATGAATGCGCCGCCGTGGACCCATACGACAACCGGGCACGGACCTGCCGTGTCGGCCGGAACATACAGGTCGAGCATCAAGTCGCGGCTGGGATACCGGGCGACGACGAGGTCCGAATGGACGTCGGTCTCGCCGGTGGCCTGTCTGCAGTGGGAGCGCGTCATTTGAGCAGCGGGGTCAGGAGCGAGGTGACGAAGAGGACCAGCGTGCCTCCGACGCGGTTCGCCACCGTGGCGAACGGCATCAGGTGCATGCGTTCGCTGGCGGAGAGTACGGCGACGTCACCGGATCCGCCGGTGTCGGCCATGACCAGGCCGGGAGTGATGGCGGCTTCGATGAAGTAGAACTTGACCAGCCATCCCAGTACACCCGCCGTCAGCCCGGCGAGCAGCACGGTGGCCACCGTGAGGACGACGAACCGGGGGTCGCCGAGGGAGGTCAGGATCTCGGAGATGTCGATGGTCGCGATAGAGATCGCGACCAGCAGGGGCGGAACGAACACGGTGGTGACCAGGCTTCCCCAGGCGGACGTCGCGTCCTCCAGGTCGGCCGGGAGTAGGCGGAAGATCTTGACGGCGATGGCGAGGAGGGTCGTCCACGCGTAGGCGTGCAGGCCGGGGAAGAGGCGCTCGAGCATGGTGCCGGCCACGAGTAGAGTTCCCGCGATGAGCAGCCCCTGGCCCAGGGCGAGAAGGTTCGCCTGGGTGACGGACTTCGAGGGGGCGAACTTCTCGGCGCCGTTCTGAATACGGAGGAGCTTGCCATCCCCGTTGAAGCCGACGAAGGGGCGGGCCTTGCGCTTGCCCAGGCCGTTGAGGAGGGAGGCGCAGAGGATGCAGACGATGTTGGCGAGGAGGACGGTGGAGACCAGGCTGCCGAGCAGGCTGCTCGCCTCGACGCCGAGCCGTTCGCCGTACATCTCGCTCATCGGGAGGGCTCCGAGCGGCAGCCCACCGGCCATGATCGGCGCCGCGATCATCAGCATCGCGTCGGCAAAGCCGTAACCCAGCGCCGCGCCGAGCACGCCGATCAGGACGAACACGACAGCGATGGTGCCGACGACCGGTACGGCGAAGCGCACGCCCGCATTGATCAGCAATGCGCGCGGCATGCCCAGAATGGCGCCGGCGATGACCGCGATGAGGACGAAGTCGGAGAACCCCTGGTCGTCCACGAACGTGGTCACCAGGTCGATGACTCCGGTAGGCAGCAGACCCGCGTAGACCAGGAGGGCAGGACCGAACACGCAGAGCAGGATGGGCAGTCCGAAGTCCCGCAGCACCGGCACGCGACCGCCGATCCAGGTCAGCAGCCATCCCATCGTCATGGTCACCACGAATCCGGAGAACATCCCGGGCGGCAGGCTGTCCGTGAACATCGCGGTGATCACCGCGGCGAGGATCGCCGCGAACACCCACACCGGCATCCCGCCTATACGGAGGCGGCTCGTGCGTGAAGTCCCTGGTCCGTCGTCGCCGTCGGCGGCCGGGGCGCTGCTCTCAGGCCGTGGTTGATCGACAAGGGCGCGTTTGCGGATGAGCATGATGGTTCTCCTGGGTGGGAGCCAGACTGTACGGGGGACGGGGCGTGGATCAACGAGGCTCGGCGGGGACCGAGGAGAGGTTCGAGAGACGGTTGAGGTCTGCCTGGGCCTGGGTGAGATCGGTGCGGTACGTGGCGACGTTGGCGACCTTGATCTGCTCGTAACCGCGTACCTGGTCGGGCAGTTCGGCCAGCTGGAGGACCGTGTCCAGAGTGTCCGGGCGCAGGTGGGGGAGGGCGTGCTCGATCGCCGTGCGGTATTCGGCGATGAGGTCGCGTTCCATGCGCCGTACCGGATGCCACCCGAAGACGTCGAGCTTCGTGCCGCGCAATCGGCGGGCCGCCCGCAGTGCGGTGAAGACCGGGCGGGATGCGGCGCCGAAGCCGATCTTCTTCTTCATGCCCATGGCGCGCAGGATCGGCGGGTGGAGTTGTATGCGGTAGCGGGCGTCCGTGCCGAACTCCTGCGAGACCGTCTCATCGAGACCGGCCTGGAGTACGAGGCGCGCGACCTCGTACTCGTCCTTGTAGGCCATCAGCTTGTAGAGGTGGCGCGCCACCGCCTCGCTCACGGTCGTCGGTCCCGGGACGGTTGCGCTCTCGCGGACCCGGACCTGCTCGACGAACTCGGCGTACCGGCGGGCGTATTCGGTGTCGGCGTAGTCAATGAGGTCCGGTACGCGGATGTCGAGCAGGCGGGCGAGTTCGGTGCCGGGGGCGGCTTTGACCAGTTCGCGTACACCTGTTGCGTCCGGCAGGACGGGGGCGGGTGCCTGGGGCTGTTCGGGACGGATGAGATTCTCGATCGCGGCGGGGTCGCTGACCAGCTGGCGGCCGCGTCGGAAGGCCTGGATGTTGGTCTTCGCCGCGGCGCCGTTGAGCGAGATGGCGTGCTCCAGGGCTGTTGCGCTGACCGGGAGTTGGCCGAGCTGCCAGGCGACGCCGACGAGCAGCATGTTGGCGTACTGCTCGTGGCCGAAGAGCCGTTCGGCCATCTGCGCCGCGTCCACACCGAGGTGCCTGCGGGCGGCCGACGCGAGGGAGTCGCGGACCTGGCCGGCGGACGGGAAGCGGATGCCGGTGTCGACGACCATCTTTCCGGTGGGCACCTCGGCGGTCGAGGCGACCACGGTGGTACGCGCCGGGTCCGCGACCTTGAGGTGGATCGGGTCGGTGCCGACGAGGCCGTCGCAGACCAGGTACAGGTCGCAGCCGGACGCCGGGATTTTCGAGGAGACCTCGCAGTCCGTGATCCGGATGTCGGACACGACCGCGCCGCCCTTCTGCGCGAGGCCGGTCTGGTCCAGGCTCCGTACGGAACGTCCGTCGATGACGGCGGCCGTGGCGATGATCTGGGCGACGGTGACGACACCGGTGCCGCCGATCCCGGTGATCCGCAGGCTGAAGTCGGCGGCTGGGACGGACAGTTCGGGTACGGGGATGTCCTCGGCCGCGATGTCGGCGGCCCGGACCCGCCGCGGTTTCTCCTCGCCCACGGTGACGGTGACGAAGGAAGGGCAGTCGCCCTTCAGACAGGAGTAGTCGAGGTTGCACGAGGACTGATGGATGCGGGTCTTGCGGCCGAACTCTGTCTCCACCGGGTGTACCGACATGCAGTTGGACTTCTCACCGCAGTCGCCGCAGCCTTCACAGACCCGTTCGTTGATCATCACGCGGGTACGGGGCGTCACGGCCTTTCCGCGCTTACGTTTACGCCGCTTCTCCGCCGCGCACTCCTGGTCGTGGACGAGCACCGTCACCCCGGGCACCGCCGACAATTCCTTCTGGATGGCGACGAGTTCGTCGCGGTCGCGGATCTGGACCTGCGAGGGCAAACCCTGCCTTCGCGTACGTCGTACGTCCTCCGACGTGACCACGACCTTGCTGACGCCCTCGGCGAGGAGCAGCCGGATGAGGCGCGGCAGCGAGAGCGCGCCGACCGGGTCCTGGCCGCCGGTCATCGCGACGGTGGAGTTGTACAGGAGCTTGTAGGTGATGTTGGCGCCCGAGGCGACCGCCGCGCGCAGAGCGAGACTGCCGGAGTGGGTGAACGTCCCGTCGCCGATGTTCTGGATGAAGTGGTTCTCGGCGACGAACGGGGCGATGCCCAGCCACTGGCTGCCCTCGCCGCCCATCTGGGTCAGCCCGAGCACCTTGCCGGTCTGCTTGTCGTCGGTGAAAAGCACCATGCCGTGGCAGCCGATGCCGCCGCCGATGATGGAGTCCTCGGGGACCTTGGTGGAGCTGTTGTGCGGACAGCCGGAGCAGAAGTACGGCGTCCGGGTGAGCAGCGGCAGCGCGGTGCGGGTGCGGGGAAGCTGGTCCTTCCAGGCCTGTACGGACTCGATGCCGTGGACGTCGCCGAGTCGCCGGGCGAGCGCCTTGGCCACCTGGTCAGCATCCAACTCACCGACCGGACTGATGAGTTCGTGTCCGTGGTCGTCGGTCTTGCCCAGGATCACGGGGGCGTTGGGGAGGCCGTAGAGGTGATTACGGAGGGCGTCTTCCAGGAATGGCCGCTTCTCCTCCACTACGATGATCTCTTGCAGCCCGTGCGCGAAGTCGCGGATCTCGGCGGGGTCGAGCGGCCAGATCATGCCGAGGCGGAGCAGCCGGATTCCCCGGCGTTCCAGCTCGTCCTGTCCGAGTCCGAGTCGGCCGAGCGCGTCGCGGACGTCGAGGTAGGTCTTGCCGGCGCAGACCAGGCCGATGCGGTCCTCGGACGTGCGCGTCAGGACCCGGTTGAGGCAGTGGGCGGCGGCGTAGGCGAGTGCGCGCGGCAGCCGTTGTGAGATCTGGCTGCGTTCGAGGTTGATCAGGTTCGGGCCTGCGAGCATCGCGTCGGGGCGGTGGTCACCGGCCGGGAGGAGCTCGGGTGCGGGTGCGTGGTCCGGGTGGACCGTGGCGGTGCAGGCGCCGTCGGCCACCGCCGTGGTGATCTTCATGGCCGACCACAGGCCGGTGTGGCGCGACATCTCCACTGCGTGCCGGCCCATCTCGAGCACGTCTTGCGCGTCGGCCGGGTACAGGGTCGGCATCTGCAGGTCGGCGAGGGTGTACTCGGAGGCGCACGGCAGCGAGGAGGACTTGCCGGCCGGGTCGTCCCCGGCCAGGGCAACGGCGCCGCCCCGCGGATGGGTGCCGACGAGGTTGGCGTGCCGCAGCGCGTCGGAGGCCCGGTCGAGCCCGGGAGACTTGCCGTACCAGTAGCCCGTAACGCCGTCGACCTTCAGGCTGCCGGCCTGGTCGGCCAGCTGGGAGCCCATCACCGACGTGGCCGCCAGCTCTTCGTTCACGCCGGGGAGGTGGACGTGGTCGAGGCCCTCGAACAGGGCCTTACGACGGGCAAGTTCCATGTCGTAACCCGCCAGCGGGGAGCCCTCGTAACCGGAGACGAGCGAGCCCGTACGCAGGCCGCGCTCCCGGTCGGACAGGGCGTTGTCGCGGACCATGCGCACCAGGGCTTGGATGCCGGTGAGGTACGCCGTGCCCTGGCGGATTGTGTAGCGGTCGTCGAGTGAGAAGTCCATGGGTGCTCCCTGGTTCAGTCCGCGACGCGGGTCGTGCGCAGGGCGCGGACCAGCTCTTCGAGATCGGTGGCGGTGGCGATGGCCGCGGTCAGCTCTTCCTCTGCGGCATGAGCCGCCAGACACCGCTCCGCCACGGCGGGCACGAGCGCGTGGGGGACGATGCAGATGCCGTCCGCGTCGCCCACGATGTAGTCGCCCGGCCTGACCGGCCGGCCGGCGATGTTCACGACGTCATTGACGGCGACCGCTTCCACCCGGTGCCGAGCCGCCAGGGGGTTACGGTGCCGGCTCCAGACCGGGAGCCCTGAGTCGACGATCGCTGTGGTGTCCCGGACAGCGCCGTCGACCAGGCATCCGGCGACACCTGCGGTCAGTGCCCACTGTGCGGACAGCCCGCCCATGACGGCGGAGGTCACGCCCCCGCAGTCCATGACGGCGACATCGCCCCGCCGCGCGACGGCGTACAGGTCACGGTCACCGGCGAGGATGGCGGCGCGCGCTGCACGGTGGGTGCCTGGCTCGCCGTGCACGCCGACATAGCGCAAGGTCACGGCCGGTCCGCACACCCGCATCCCCAGCGTCAGAGGCGCCACGGCGTCGGTGCCGAGCACGGCGCCTGCCCCCATCTCGTCCAGCGCGTCCGCCACCAGCGAGCTCAGCCCCGGGAGCGCAGCCCAGGCCTCCAATGGGACCGGGTCGTGGCGCGGCACCTCGGTCGTACGGATGCGCTCGGGATCGACCTGGCCGATGAGCCGACGCCGGATGCGTTCGGATTCGGAGGTTGTCGTGACGCTCATCGGGCGGCCCTGTCCGTCACACGCGGCATCGTGACCCGCCGCTGCGCCTCGAAGTCCTCGATCTCGGCGGCGTGTTCGAGGGTGAGGGCGATCTCGTCGAGGCCGCGCATGACCCGCTGCCGGAAGTGTTCGGGGTAGCCGAAGTCGTAACGCGACTGGCCGCACCGGACCGTCCGACGTTCCAGGTCCACCTCGATGCGCGAACCCGGCGCGTCCTCGAGCCGGACCCACAGCTCCTCGATGTCCGCCTCGCTCATCTCGCCGGCGACGAGGCCGTTCTCGGCAGTGTTGCCCCGGAAGATGTCGCCGAAGCGTGGCGCGAGGACGACCCGGAAGCCGTAGTCGGCCAGCGCCCACACCGCCCACTCGCGCGAGGACCCGGTGCCGAAGTCGCGGCCGGCGACGAGGACCGAAGCACCGTCGTACGCGGGCTTGTTGAGTACGAAGTCGGGGTCCTCGCGCCAGTCGGCCATCAGCGCGTCGGCGTGGCCGGTCCGGGTCTGCGGGGCGTTGAGGATGCGCTGGGCGGGATAGAGCTGGTCGGTGTCGACGTTGTCTCGTCGCAGGGGGACGGCGATGCCGGTGTGGGTGATCAGCGGTGTCATGGTCATCCTTGAAGCTGCAGGTCGCAGGGGGCGGCGAGGTGGCCCGCGACGGCGGTGGCGGCCGCGACGGCGGGGGAGACGACGTGTGTGCGTACGCCCGGTCCCTGCCGGCCCTCGAAGTTGCGGTTGTTGGTGGAGGCGGTGCGCATGCCGGGGGCGAGCACCTCGCCGTTGATCGCGACGCACATCGAGCAGCCGGGGGCGCGCAGCGGGACTCCGGCCGCGGCGAAGACCTTGTCGAGGCCTTCGTCGATCGCCTGCCGGCGTACTGCTTCCGACCCCGGTGAGAGATGCACCTGAAGGCCGGAGGACACGGTGCGACCGCGCCAGATCTCCGCGACCTGGCGCAGGTCCTCGATCCGTCCGTTGGTACAGGACCCGATGAAGACCGCGTCGACCGGGATCGAGCCCATCGCGGTGCCGGGTTCGAGATCCATGTAGGCCAGGGCCCGCTCGGCCGCTGCCCGTTCGACCGGGTCGGTGAAGGAGTCGGGGGCGGGGACGACGCTGTTCAGCGGGACGGTCTGTCCGGGGTTGGTGCCCCAGGTGACGCGCGG
This sequence comes from Streptomyces gottesmaniae, assembly GCF_031845845.1. Classification (NCBI taxonomy): domain Bacteria; kingdom Bacillati; phylum Actinomycetota; class Actinomycetes; order Kitasatosporales; family Streptomycetaceae; genus Streptomyces; species Streptomyces gottesmaniae. The sequence goes on along the minus strand of NZ_JAVRFJ010000010.1, from coordinate 109,335 downwards.
GCTCAGCGCGGTGGCATCGAGACGGACCTCGCGGTCGAAGACGGCGTCCGGGTCGGAGACGAACTGCGCCCAGTGCTCCTTCTCCGCCTCGAAGGCCTCGCCCGTGGGGACGTGCCGGCGTCCGGCGAGGTAGGCGAAGGTGACCTCGTCGGGGGCGACGAGACCGGCACGCGCTCCCGCCTCGATGCTCATGTTGCACAGCGTCATCCGCTGTTCCATCGACATGGCCCGGACCGTCGAGCCCTGGTACTCGATGACGTGCCCCTGGCCTCCGGCCGTACCGATCTTCTCGATCAGAGCCAGGGCGACGTCCTTGGCCGAGACACCGGCGGGCAGCGCGCCTTCGACGGTGACGCGCATGTTCTTCATCCGGGTCATCGGCAGGGTCTGCGTCGCCAGGACGTGCTCGACCTGGCTGGTGCCGATCCCGAAGGCGAGCGCCCCCATGGCGCCGTGCGTCGTGGTGTGCGAGTCGCAGCACACGATCGTCGACCCCGGCTGGGAGAGTCCGAGTTCGGGACCGATGACGTGCACGATGCCCCGTGACGCGTGGCCGAGCTTGAACAACTCGATCCCGAATTCCTCGCAGTTTCGGCGCATGTTGGCGACGAAGGGCTCCGCGACCGTGCCCGTCAGGTCCTGCCCGGTGTCGATGGTGGGGGTGACGTGGTCCTCGGTCCCCAGTGTGAGTTCGGGGCGGCGGACGGTGCGCTGCTTGGCGCGGAGGTTGTCGAACGCGACCGGAGTGTTCGCCTCGTGGAGCAGATGCAGGTCGATGTACAGCAGGTCGCGGCCGGCGTCGTCGGTCTTGACGACGTGTGCGTCCCAGATCTTGTCGGCTGCGGTCTTCGGCATGTCGGCATCCTTGTCGACGAGCTGCGTCTCCGAGCACGGACCGACTCAGAGATATATTTGTAATACTCTGGTGATGTGCGTGAACTATGCCGAGCGTCACACCAGGCGTCAAGAGCGATAACCTGGCCCTTCCGAATTCGTCGTGAGTGAAAGGCAGCGCAGTGGCGAAGAGCGAGTCCGCCCTCCCGCCGCAGGCAGGTGGCGTACGTCAATCCATGACGGAGCGCGTCTACGAGGCCCTCAAGCGCGACATCCTCACCGCGCGCCGCCGCCCCGAGAGCCTGCTGCTTGAGCACGAACTGGCCACGGAGTACGGGGTGTCCAAGACCCCCGTCCGGGAGGCGCTACGCCTCCTCGTGCACGAGGAGTGGGTGCTGGTCCTGCCCCGCAAGGGCTACATGGTCCAACCGCTGCGCTTCGAAGATGTCCGAGAGATCTTCGTGATGCGCCAGCTCATCGAGCCGTACCTGGTGGTGGAGGCGGCGAAGCGGGCGACGCCCGAGGAGCTCGACCACCTGGACAGCCTGGTGGACGCGCAAGAGGCGGCCACCGACTCGGATGCCGCCCTGGACGCAGCCGCCGCCTTCCACCTGGGCATCGCCGAGCTCGCGGGCAACCGGCGGGCGGCGCGGACGCTGAAGGGGCTCGTCGAGGAGTCCCGGCGGATGTACCGGCTCGCACCTCAACTGGACCGACGCTTGCACGAGCAGGCCGAGTTCGCCGACCACCGTGCGCTGGTCGAGGCGATGCGGAGCCAGGACACGGCGCAGGCGCATGCCGTGATGGAGCGTCACTTGCAGGAATCGCTGCGTCAGAAGTTGGAGGGGTTGACCAGCTTCTGACACCGCGGTGGCCGACGGCTCGTGCACCGCGACCGTTCACCCCGAGCGCGTCCTGCTCACGTACAGTGACCCGCCCGAGAGAACCTTTCACCCCGACGCCAAGCTGGTCGGCAGGAACCTGCTGCGGCTGGAGCGGAGCATGTTCTCCGAGCGCCTGTCGAGGGCGTTCGAGTACGCCCGGCTCAACCAGCTCGACCGTTTCGTCACCCGCTCGTCCGGGGACCGTATCGGCATCGTGGCCGCCGGCAAGACGTACCTCGACCTCCGTGGCTCACCAGGTCGTGGCGGCCGAGCGGATCACGGACCACGTGTCGCCTTCGCGGGCGTAGTCCATGGCCATGTGCAACCGCCAGTGCGCGCGGGTGCCGTACACCGTTGCATCGGTGACGAAGCGGCCGGAGACGCGGCCTGTGCTGCCCTCGACCTCGACAGCCACGCTCTTCTCCTCGATCCCGTGGTAGAGGAACTGTCCGGCACGCATCTGCGACAGCCACTCGTCCTTGGGCTGCACGTAGCCGGTGATGTGGGTGAGGGTGCAGCCCTCGGCGAGCAGATGGTCCAGGGCGTCGGTGTCGCCGTCGAGCATTGCTTGCAGGTAGGCGCGGAAGGCCGTGGTGACTTCGTCGCGGGCGCTCTGGGCGGGGGACGGTTGCACGGTGACTCCTGTTGTTCGGCTGGTCGGTCGGGATCCACGGCACGTCGGCCGGATCTTGTTGCTTCGTGTCTCCCGTTGTCAGGAGGCCGACTCGGTGGGTAGGGCCGACAGACCCGTCAGTAGCCACAAGGCTTTCCGGGACAACGAGCCGGGTTCGGCGTGATAGACGACGAGGGTCTGATCTGCCTCGCCGTGCAACCCCATGGCTTCGAAGGCGAGGGTGAGTTCGCCCACCACCGGGTGCCGTAGCCGCTGGACGCCGTGGCCCCTGCGGCGCACGTCGTGCCGGGCCCACAGTCGTCGGAAGTCGTGGCTCTTCTCCGTCAACTCGCCGATCAGAGCGGCTAGTTCCGTGTCCTCCGGGTGTGTGCCCGCGTCCACGCGCAGGATGCTGACGATGTCCAGCATCTTGGCTTCCAGGTCGGTGAAACGGTCGCGGGCCGCAGGGGAGAGGAAGACCAGCCGGGCCAGGTTGCGCTCCCGGGGCGGGAGCCGGGACCAGTCACCGAACACGGTGGCGGCGAGCCTGTTCCAGCCCAGGACGTCCAGGCGCCGACCGTAGACGTACGCGGGGGCCCCGTCGAACGCGTCCAGCAGTAGCTGGATGCCTGGCCGCAGCCTCTGCCTCTGGGGCATGGTGTGGTGATTCCCATGAAGTTCCGGCCGAGCAAGGCGGAACAGATGGGCGTGCTCGTCTCCACTCAGGCGCAGGGCGCGAGCGACGGCGTCCAGCACCTCGGCTGACATGGTGGCCCCGTGGCCCTGTTCCAGGCGGGTGTAGTACGCGAAGGACACCCCTGCCAGCTGCGCGAGTTCCTCGCGGCGCAGGCCCGGCACCCGGCGTCGCCCGGATGACGGCAACCCCACGTCCTCGGGTCTGAGCCGGGCTCGCCGGGATCGGAGGAATTCCCGCAGTTCGGCGCGCCGGTCCAGTCCGTGCTCCGAACTGTTCCCTACCGGTGGACGCGACGGCGGTTGCGTGCTTCTGGGCGTGACGTGAGAAGGCATGAGGGTCCGTGTGGGGGCCGGGTTCCGGGCTGTCAGAAGTTCGTGGGCATGCGCGTGACGTACGGCTTTTCCAGGGAGAGGATCGCGTCATCGATGAGGACGATGCCGACGGCTGTGGCAGCGTCGGTGAGATGGCGGACGCCGCTGTTCGTCGCGATGGCCTCGGTCGCGTCGACGACGGCTTCGTCGCTGTCGAAGAACAGTGGCCGGCCTCAGGGGTGCATGTGGGCGGCTCCCTCCGTCACGCGTTCTCGATGGGTTGGCTGTCGGGCGAGAGTCTCGGGGCGTGCTTGGACTCGGTGGCTGCCAGGTCGAGCAGGGTCAGCGCGTCGTGTTCGGATGTGCCGGCCTCGGCGTAGTACACGACCATGCACTGGCCCGGGGTGCCCTGCAGTTGCATGGTCTGGTAGCCCAGGGTCAGGTCGCCGACCTCGGGATGGTGGAAGGTCTTGCGCCCGTAGGAGTGGCCCTTGACGTCGTAGCGCTCCCACATGCGCGCGAACTCGGGGCTCTTGAGCAGGAGTTCGCCGACCAGTTGCGTGAGGTCGGGTGCGTCCGGCTCCATGCCGGCCAGGGCGCGCAGTCCGTTGACGCAGGTGCGGACCTGGTTGTGCCAGTCGTCGAACAGGCCTCTGGCGTCGGGGTGCAGGAAGACGTAGCGGGCGATGTTGCGCTGCTTGGCCGGCCAGTCGTGCATGCCGGGGAGCAACCGCAGCCCGCCCGGGTTGTACGCCAGTACGTCGCCGGTGCGGCTGAACACGTGCGCGGGGTAGGGGCGCAGGCTCTCCAACAGAAGCTTGACGCCGGGCCGCACGGTGCGGTTGGGCGCCGATGGCGGCTCGGGTGCCGACCGGGCGGCGAGGGCGGCGAGAGCGCGCAGGTGATCGCGTTCGCCCTCTTCCAGCTTGAGTGCGCGGGCGAGGGAGTCGATCACGGACGGGCTGGGCCGGGTCTCCGTGCCGCGCTCCAGGCGCGCGTAGTAGTCGATGCTGATGCCGGCGAGGGTGGCCAGCTCCTCCCGGCGCAGTCCGGGAGTACGGCGCCGCCCGCCGCCGGCCGGTAGGCCGACCTCTTCGGGCGTCAGCCGGGCACGGCAGGCACGCAGGAAGCGCCCCAGCTCCGTACCTCGGGTGTCGCCGCTGTGCTGCTCACGATCCATGTGTTCAAAGTGTGGGGATGCCACGACCTGGGCGGAAGGCGTGTGGGGTGCCCTGCCACAGCACCGAACGCGGCTCCAGGGCACGACCCGCCCTGCCACATGTCGCCGCCGGCCCGCACGCTGGACGCGTGTGGAAGAGGGCCTTGCCCGCGCGGCCGACAGTGTGGTCCCCGCACTGAGGTGTCCAGCGCTTCCCTTCGTTCCATCCGTCACAGAAACCGAGCCATTCATCATGTCCGTAAGTCACACTTCCGCCGGTGCGCCGGCAGTCGATCCCCGGCGCTGGAAGGCGCTGACGGTCATCGCGATCGCCCAGCTGATGGTCGTGCTGGACGCGACGGTCGTGAACATCGCGCTGCCGCACGCCCAGGCGGATCTGAACATCTCCGACGGCAACCGGCAGTGGGTGATCACCGCCTACAGTCTCGCCTTCGGCGGTCTGCTGCTGTTGGGCGGACGGATCGGTGACCTGTGGGGCCGCAAGCGGGCCTTTATCGTCGGGCTGGTCGGCTTTGCCCTGGCCTCCGCGCTCGGCGGCGCGGCCGTCAACCTCGGCATGCTCCTCGCCTCGCGCGCCCTCCAGGGCGTGTTCGGCGCCCTGCTCGCCCCCGCCGCGCTGTCCCTGCTCACCGTTGCGTTCACCGAGGCCAAGGAGCGCGCCAAGGCGTTCGGCATCTTCGGCGCCATCGCCGCGGCGGGCGGTGCGGTCGGCCTGCTCCTGGGCGGTGTGCTCACCGAGTACATCAACTGGCGCTGGTGCATGTACGTCAACATCGTCTTCGCCGTCGTGGCCGCGGCCGGTGCCACCGTCTACATCAGCGATCGCGGGGACGAGCGCAACCGCGACCGGCTCGACGTCGTGGGCACTCTGCTGGCCACCGTCGGACTCGTCGCCCTGGTCTACGGCTTCGCCCGGGCGGAGCAGGACGGCTGGGGCTCCGGCCTCACCATCGGCATGTTCGTCGCCGCGGTCGCGCTGCTCGCCGCGTTCGCCCTGGTCGAGACCCTGGTCAAGGCACCCCTCCTGCCGCTTCGCGTGATCACGGATCGCAACCGTGGCGGCGCCTACCTCTCCATCGGTCTGGCCATGATCGGCATGTTCGGCCAGTTCCTGTTCCTGACCTACTTCCTGCAGCTGAACAAGGGCTACTCGCCGGTCCTGTGCGGGATCGCCTTCCTGCCCCTGGTCGTCTGCCTGGTCATCGGGTCCACCCAGATCGGCACCCGTCTGGTCAACCGTGTCCCGGCCCGCTTCCTGATGGGGCCCGGCTTCCTGCTGGCTGCCATCGGCATGGCGCTCCTGACACAGCTCGAGGTGGACAGCTCCTTCGCCACCCACGTCCTGCCCTCCGAGATCCTGCTCGGCCTGGGCATGGGTACCGCCTCGATGCCCGGCATGAGCCTGGCCACCTCCCGCGTCCGGCCGCAGGACGCGGGTGTCGCCTCCGCGATGGTCAACGTCTCGCAGCAGGTCGGCGGCTCCATCGGCACCGCGCTGCTGAACACGGTCGCCGCCAGTGCCACCAGCAGCTGGATCGCCGCACGCGCGTTTCCCGGTTCCGTCCCCGAGGCGGCCGCCCAGCAGGCCGCCGTCCACGGCTACGCCGTGGCCTTCGGCTGGGGCACCGCCATCATGGCGCTGGCCGCGCTGATCGCCTTCGTCCTCGTCAATGGCGGCGGCCGCAGCGGGGCCGGCTCCTCCGGCGAGTCCGCGCAGCAGGTCGCGATCCCGGTCGTCGCGCACTGACGGCCCGGGCGCAACGGGTCGTCCCGCCCCACCGGGACAGCCCCATGCCCGGGGCCTGAACCAGCCCTCCCGTGAGTCACTTTCCTCTTTGCTCAATCGCACTCCGACCCCCAAAGGAGAACGCACGATGGAATACCGCCGACTCGGCAACACCGGCACGGTCGTGTCGAACCTTGCACTCGGCACGATGACCTTCGGCGACGAGACCTCGCAGGAGGAGGCGTTCGTCCAGATGGACGCCTTCCTGGAAGCGGGCGGAAACCTCATGGACACCGCCGACCTCTACAACCGCGGCGTAACCGAGGAGATCATCGGCCGGTGGCTGGCGAGCCGTCCGAGCGACGTCACCGACCGGGTGGTGCTCGCCACCAAGGGCCGGTTCCCGTTCACCGACGACGTCAATGACATCGGTCTGTCCCGGCGCCATCTCTCCCGGGCGCTGGACGGTTCGCTTCGCCGACTGGGCGTGGACAGCGTCGACCTGTACCAGGTGCATGCCTGGGACCCGCTGACGCCGATCGAGGAAACTCTGGCGTTCTTCGACTCCGCCGTCCGGGCAGGCAAGATCCGCTACGCGGGCCTGTCGAACTTCACAGGCTGGCAGCTCCAGCTCGCGGTCTCCACCGCCCGCGCGGGTGGCTGGCCGGTCCCGGTGACTCTGCAGGAGCAGTACAACCTGGCCGTCCGCGAGGTGGAGTGGGAGGTTCTGCCGGCGGCGGCGCACAACGGACTGGGCGTGCTGCCCTGGTCACCCTTGGCGAGCGGATTCCTGACGGGCAAGTACGCGCGCGGCGTCCAGCCAGGGCCCGACACCCGGGCCGGGGGAGGCAATCCGCTGTACCAGTACACCTCGGCCAACTACGCCAACGCCGACCGGACCTGGGCCGCGGTCGACGCGGTCGTCCAGGTGGCCAAGGAGACCGGTGCCTCGCCCGCCCAGGTGGCGCTCAGCTGGGTCGCCGACCGTACAGGTGTCACCTCGGTCATCATCGGCGCCCGTGACATGAAGCAGCTGACCGACAACCTCGGCGCCGCCGACCTGCACCTCGACGCGGACGCCACGGCCCTCCTCGACAAGGCCAGTGACCCGAGCCCGACGCCCTACCCCTACGGCCCGTTCGGCCTTGCCCAGAGCCACCGGACCGTCAACGGCGGCGCTCAGCTGGGCTGACACCCACCCGGGGGCAGGCCGACGCGGCCCCCCAGCAGCTGGCTGCCTCGGCGGGTTGTCCGGGTGCTCACCTCGCCCGGACAGCCCGCCGAGGCCCTGCTCACTGGCAGCAGTCGCCCACCGAACCGACCGTACGGAGCGGCAATCGTGCACCACCACATCACGCGACACCCGGGCGAGGGCTCCAGGCCGACAACCGCCGTCGGACCGGAAGTCGAAGCCGGCAGACCGGACGCCGGAGGCTGCCGTTTCGCCTTCGACGCCATCGGCACCGGCTGGCAGATCGACACCGACGAGCAGCTGAGCGGCAGTCTGCGCCGCCGGGTCCTGGACCGCATCCGGCGATTCGACGCCAACTACTCGCGCTTCCGCCCGGACTCGCTCGTGTCCCGGATCGCGGCCGCCCCGGCCGGGGGCCGGTTCGAGTTCCCGGAGGACTCACTGGCCCTGTTCGACCTTTACGACCGCCTGGCCACCGCGACCGGCGGTGCCGTCGACCCACTCGTCGGCCGTGAGCTCGAACTCCTCGGATACGATGCCTCGTACTCCCTCACGCCCGCTCCGCAGACGGTTCAGGCCCAGGAACGCGCCCGCGGTCGGGCAACCTGGGCGGCGGACATCGTGCGGGACGGCAGGACGCTCGTCACCCATCACCCGGTTGTGATCGACGTGGGAGCGGTGGGAAAGGGCTACCTGGTGGACATCGTCTCGGCGATCCTTCGGGATGCCGGAATCACACGGTTCGTCATCGACGCCAGCGGCGATCTGCGCCATGCGGGGGACCGCGCCATCCGGGTCGGCCTGGAGCATCCGTTCGACCCGCAGCTCGCGGTCGGCGTGGCGCACCTGCGGGGACGGGCGCTGTGCGCGTCCGGGGTCCGCACACGCGCCTGGGGTGACGGGCTGCACCACCTGCTCGACGCCCGCACCGGTCGTCCGGCCAGGAAGGTGGCCGCCACCTGGGTCGTGGCCGACAGTGCCGCTCTCGCCGATGGACTGGCGACGGCGCTGTTCTTCACCGAGGCGCACCGGCTCGCGCAGACCTTCGACTTCGCCCACGTGCGCATGTACGCCAGCGGCCACGCGGAGATCTCGCGGAACTTCGACGGCGGGCTGTTCACCTGAGCGGCGCCACCGGACTTCGTACCGAAGAGCACGACGAGAAGAGCACGACAAGGAGGAACATGACAGCCCTGAGCAAGAAGACGGCGGCCGCGATCGGGATCTCCCTCTCCGCGGCCATTACGGGATGTGCCTCGACGGAGGCGGACAACGCGAGCCCACCGGCCGCTTCGAACAACGCGAGGTCACCGTCCGCTTCGGACAACGCGGCTGAACCGAGTTCCTCGACCTACGAGGACGGTGAGTTCGAGGCCGAGGGCCGGTACGGGAACCTGCCTTCGAGCATCGGAGTGACCGTAACCCTCGCAGACGACAGGATCACCGCCGTCAAGGTCACACCCCGGGCAACGGACGAGACCTCGCTCGCTCTGCAGAAGCGCTTCGCCGCCGCTGTCCCACGACTCGTCGTCGGCAAGGACATCGACAGCGTGCGCCTGGACCGCGTGGCCGGAAACAGCGGTACCCCAAAGGGTTTCAACGACGCTCTGGCGCAGATCAAGGCCGAAGCATCCAGCTGACCGACGGCCGTTGGTCATGTGACAGGTCTGGTCACAGACAGCCGGGGACGCATCCGCTCCCCGGACACCACAAGGGAAGGGCTGCGCAGAGTCGTGGTCATCGTCGTATCCGTCTTCGTCCTGGCGTTGTTCGGCGCACTCCACTGGTACGTATGGCGCCGCCTCATACGGGACACCACACCCAAGGGGTCGTTCCTCCGACGAGCCGGAAGCATCGTCTTCGTGGCCGGGCCCCTGCTGCCGATGGCGGCCATGACAGCGGAGGGCGACGGTGTCCCTTTCCTTCTGCAGCGGATCCTGGCCTGGCCCGGGTATCTGTGGCTGGCGCTGTTCCTGTACCTGCTGCTCGCGTTGCTGCTTGGTGAGGCCGTGCGGCCTGTGCTGCGGCGGTGGCTCGCGCATCGGGGCGCCGGGGGAGACGCGCGACAGCGGATTCGCCCGACGGCGCAGTCCCCGGAAGTGGCGGAAGTGCAAGCGACCGACTCCGATGCCGAGGAACTGGCTTCGGCCGACGAGCCGTTGACCGCGACGGCGCATCGTGGCGATTCCGATGCCTCTGCCTCACGAGGCACCGCGCCCGTCACCGTGCTGGACCCTCCGCACGTGTCGGAGCCGACGCTGTCGGCCGGCAGCACCGCCCCCACCGGCCCGTCGCGCCGCCTCTTCGTCTCCCGCGTCGTGGGCGGGGCCGCCGCGGCCGTAGCCGTCGGCACCGTCGGCTACGGCACGTACGGTGTCCTCCGCGGGCCCAAGGTGAAGCGCCTCACGGTTCCGCTGGCCAAACTGCCGCGCAGTGCGCACGGGTTCCGGATCGCCGTCGTCAGCGACATCCACGTCGGTCCCATCCTGGGCCGCGGCTTCGCCCAGCGGGTCGTCGACACCATCAACGCGACCCAGCCCGACCTGATCGCGGTCGTCGGCGACCTGGTCGACGGCAGCGTCGAGAACCTCACTCCTGCCGTCGAACCACTCGCCGGGCTCCGGGCACGGCACGGCGCCTACTTCGTCACCGGCAACCACGAGTACATCTCCGGCGCGGAACCATGGGTGGAGAAGGTACGGGAACTGGGACTGCGCCCGCTGGAGAACGCCCGCACCGAGCTGCCCGGCTTCGACCTGGCGGGCGTCAACGACGTCCGCGGTGAAGAGGAGGGCCAAGGCCCCGACTTCGACAGAGCACTTGGCGACCGCGACCGTTCCCGCACGGCCGTCCTCCTCGCCCACCAACCCGTCGTCATCGACGACGCCGTACGTCACGGCGTCGATCTCCAGCTCTCCGGCCACACCCACGGCGGTCAACTCTGGCCGGGCAACGTCCTCGCCGAACTGGCCAACCCCACGGTCGCCGGACTGGAGCGCTACGGCGACACCCAGCTGTACGTGAGTCGCGGTGCCGGCGCCTGGGGCCCACCGGTGCGCGTGGGCGCTCCGTCCGACATCACCGTCGTCGAACTGGCCTCGGTGCAGGCGTAGTTGTGTTGCCGACGTAGCGGGGTTGATCGGCACGAGGATATTCAGGCCAGGTCCGCGACCATCCGCGGCAGGTCGAGGGTGGTCCTGATGCCGGGCGGTGCCTCGCAGACCAAAGGCACGGCGTTGACGACGATGTGGGCGCTGTAGCCGGGTGAGACGGCGGCGTAGTTCTCGGACGTGACACGGATGTCGATGTCGAGGGGCGCGTCACCCTCGACGACGACGTGCCAGCCGGTGTCGCGCACCTGCCCTTTCCAGTCCTCTTCGAGATCCTGGGTGAGGTACCAGGTGGGCCGGACCACCATGAACGGCTTGCCGTCTCGCCAGCCGGTGACCTCGAACCGCCAAGCGGCGACCGAGCCGGCCTCGACGGTCGTCGTGCCGACCTTCACCGGCTTCGCCGCCGTGCCCACCGTTCCTGTCGCGGTGACCTCGTCGAGAGGTACTGAAAGACCGTCGGCGAGTTGGCGCAGCGAGGTGCCGAAATCTTCGCCCAGGCCGGCGGCCACCCGCGTGAGGTCCATCGCCGCGGGGTCTTGGCCGAACATCTGGGAGAGCAGCTCCGGTGAGTTGCGCGTCGTCATGTCGGCGAACTCCTCGATCGTCAGGCGATCGAGCCGGCGCTGGAGGGCGGTTACCGCGAGCGGGAAGATCTCGGTGATCCAGCCCGGGCTCGAGCCCGTGGCGTGCAGCGATGTACCGCCGCGCTCGCACGCGGCCTGGATCCGCTGCCGTACATCGCGGTCGAGACCGGCCGGGTAATGGAAGTCGGTGACGCTCGTGACGACGTTGGCGCCCGACTCGAGGAGTTGGCAGATCTCGTCGATCCTGACCGCCTTCAGTACCGGCATGTACAACACACAGTCGGGACTGGCGGCGAGAATGTCTTCGATGCTGCCGGTGGCACGAACGCCGGTCGGCTCCATGCCGCACAGTTCACCGGCGTCACGGCCAACCTTCGCGTCGGCGTACACGTACACGCCGACCAGGTCGTACCGCGGGTGCTCGATGATGCATCGCAGGGCGTGTGCCCCGGTGTGACCGGTCGCCCATTGAGCGACTCGGTAGCGCCCAGGTGGTTTCCAGCCGGGCTGGTGATCAGACACTTCTCTCCCTCTTGTGAGACGTGTGGCGCGTAGGCACCGAACCCGCAGGCTTCCAGGCGCGCTGTCCACCGGGCGAGGCTGATGGGGTACGGGCTGCTTTGTTCGCCATGACCATGGGTGGGCCTCGACCGGTCGGACACGGCTCTTGTCAGCCGAGTTCGGCCAGCCGTCGTGCCGCCGGGGCGGCGCGCTCCTCGATCCAGCGGGCGGCTCCGGCGAGCGGAACGGAGGCGATCACGGTCTCGATGCCGAGCTCGGCGTAGCCGGTCATCGCCTTGGCGAAGCCGTCGAGGTCGCCGTCACGGAGCGCGTCCCCGGAGTACATGGCCGTCTTGCGGATCCGCCCGTAGTCCCGGCCCAGATCGTCGCAGTGGCGGCGCAGCACCTCCAGCTTGTGCGCAACCTCGGCGTTGGTGAAGGCGGTGAGGTTGCAGGCGTCCGCGTACTGGGCCACCAGCCTCAGGGTCTTCTTCTCGCCGCCTCCGCCGATCATGATCTCCGGGTGCGGAGCACTCACCGGCGGTGGCACGCACACGGTCTCGGCCAGCTGGTAGTGCCTGCCCTCGAACGGCCCGTCGTCCTGCGGGTCCCACATCTGCAGGCAGATCCGCAGGGTCTCCTCCAGCCGTTCGAACCGCTCGGCCGTCGGAGGGAAGGGCACGCCGAGGCCGAGGTGTTCGCGCTCGTACCAGGCCGCGCCGATGCCGAGGGTGGCGCGGCCGCCGGAGAGGTGGTCGAGCGTGGTGACGATCTTGGCCAGCAGGCCGGGATGGCGATACGTCACCCCGGTCACCAGCGCCCCGAGTTGCACGGTGGACGTGTGCGCGGCGAGGTGGCCGAGCGTGGTGTAGCACTCCAGCATGGCGCTCTCGGCGCCGCCCAGTACCTCCATCTGGAAGTAGTGGTCCATCACCGACAGCCGGCCCACCCCCGCCGCCTCGGCGGCGGCTCCGACCGCAGCCAACTCAGGCCCCAGCCCACCGTGCCTCTTCAAGTCACCTGCGGCCTCGTCGAATCCCACGATGTTGATGCCCAGTCGCATGTCGGCCTCCCGCCGCAGTCGCTGCTCCGCGCTTCCTGGGTCAGTCCCGGCTGAGGGTCTGGCGGGCGTCGGCCGCGGAGCGCCGGACGGCGGTGTCGGTCAGTTCCTTCACCTTGTCGGCAGGCACCGGGACGCTCGGGGCTTCGAAGAACCAGCGCCCCATCTCCTCCTGGGTCAGTCCTTCGGGCTGTGCCGGTAGGTAGGGCTGGACGTAGACCGGGGTGCCCGGCTCGCTGCGCCAGCTGTCGGCGAGGGGGCCGATGTCCACGGCCTCGTAGCCCAGCGCGTCCAACAGTTCGGCGACCTGCGCTTTGGCGGCCGTATCGTCGCCGGAGATGGGCAGGGCACTGCGGTCGTCGGAGCCGGCGGGCCGGGCTGCGGTGAACAGGCGCACGAAGTCGATGCTGTTGAACGCCTTGACCACCCGGGAGTCGGCCAGGTGCCGCTGCACCAGGGCGCTGGAGGTCTGCTCGCCCGCGTCCAGCTCGGCGATCCGGTCGTCACGCTCGGGGTAGTAGTTCATGGTGTCGATGACGGTCTTGCCCGCCAGGGCGGCGGCCGGAAGCTGCTCGTACTTGCTCAGCGGGACCGTCGCCACTACCAGGTCACCGGCCTGCGCTGCCTCAGCGGGTGTGGCCGCGCGCGCCTGCTCGCCGAGTTCGGCGACGAGGTCGGCGAGGGTCTCGGGGCCGCGGGAGTTGCTCAGCACGACGTTCAGGCCGGCGCCGACGGCGAGACGGGCCAGTGCGCTGCCGATGTTGCCGCTGCCGATGAGTGCGAGGGTCTTGGTCATGGGTCACGTCTCCAGTTCAGTGGACAAATAGAGGTGGTGCAGGGGTCTCGAATCGAGGAGCGGGTGCTGTGAGTTGCGCCCGTCCTCAGCCGCGCAGGCTCATGCCGCCGTCGATCGACCAGGCCTGGCCGCTGATCCAGGCCGCGTCGTCGGAGAAGAGGAAGGCGACGGCGCCGGCCAGGTCGGCGGGCTCACCGAGGCGCGGGCTGCGGGCGTACTCCAACGCCATGGCCTGCAACTGCTGGTCGTCCTGCGCCTGCTGGGTCTCGCCCATGACCAGGCCAGGGGCGACGACATTGCAGCGGATGCCCTCCTTGCCCCAGCGGGAGGCGATGTGGCGGGTCAGCGCATTGACCCCGGCTTTGGAGGCGGCGTACGAGGGTCGCGTGGGCTCGCCGCCCCAGGCCGCGCCGGAGGAGGTGTTGACGATGACGCCGCCGCCCTGGCCCAGTAGGTGCGGGAGGACCGCCCGGCAGGTCAGGGCGTAGCCGAGCAGGTTCACGTCGTGGGTGCGGCGCCACACGGCCGGGTCCATCTCCAGCAGGTCGACGTCACGGCCCAGAGTGGCCGGCGAGAGGTCGGCGCCGACGTTGAAGAGCCCGTCGACCCCGCCGAACTCGGCGACGGACCGGTAGACCAGCGCTTGAATCGTGGCCTCGTCACCGAGGTCGAACTCAACGGCGATCGCGGTGCCACCCGCCTCGGTGATTCCCTTGGCAGTGGCTTCGGCTCCAGCGAGATTGATGTCGCCGACGACGACCGAGGCCCCCTCCTCGGCGAGCCGTTCGGCCGTGGTCGCGCCGATGCCGGTCGCGCCCCCGGCAATGACGATCCTCTTGCCCTGCAGACCCCTCATGACTCTCTCCCTTGCTGAGCTGAAGCGCCACACTTGCGTCAATCGCTACACTCTGACACTGGGTTTCACAGTGGAAACTGTAGCTCATCGTTGCGAGCCGAGGTCAAGGGAGAGGTAGGATCGAGAAGTGAGTGGAGCAGTACGTACGAACACGAGAGACATCGCGCGGGCCGCCATCCGGTTCGAGCTGGCCCAGGTGGCCTTCGACCTGTTCCGCCGTGAGGGCTTCGACAACGTCACCGTCAACGACCTGGCCGCGGCTGCGGGAGTGTCCCGCAGTACCTTCCTGCGCTATTTCGGCAGCAAGGAGGATGCCGTCCTCGGCGCCGTCGACGCCCAGGGCGAACAGGTCGCCGATGCTCTACGCGCCCGGCCTGCCGACGAGGGTGACTGGACGGCACTGCGGCGCGCGCTGGACACCGTCACCGAAGTCCATCGCCGGGACCCGGACGGCACACTCGCGATGTCCCAGCTGATCATGCGCACGCCCGCGCTGGGCGCCCGCACGCTGGAGAAGCAGAACGGCTGGCGCCCCGCCATCGCCCAGGCCCTCGCCGAGCGCGCCGATCCCTCGTGGCCCAACCTCCTGGTTCCGTCGGTGCGCGCCGCCGTCGCGGTGGACTGCTTGAACGTCGCCGTCGACCACTGGACCGCCTCCGACGGCCGCCTCGAACTCGACGCCCTGCTCGACGAGGCCTTCGCCGCATTCGCGCCAGGGTAGGCACATCCGCTTCGTGAAACTGGGTGTCATACTGGCATCTCGAGGACAATGCTGGGACCGAGGTCGGAGTACGGGATGGGGGTGCGGGTGGACGTGGCAGCCGGGCGCGCGAAGACCCGTGACATCGCCAGGGCCGCGGTACGGGCCGAACTGGCCCAGGTGGCGTTGGGTCTGTTCCTGCGCGAGGGATTCGACAAGGTCACGCTGGATGACCTGGCCGCCGCAGCAGGGGTGTCCCGCAGTACCTTCCTGCGGTACTTCGGCAGCAAGGAAGAAGCGGTTCTCAGCGTCTTCGACGCCCAGGGCGAACAGGTCGCCGACGCCGTACGCGCCCGCCCGGCCGACGAAGACGACTGGACGGCGCTGCGTCACGGGTTGGACGTCGCCATCGAGCACTACCGTCAGGACCCGGCCCGGGCCCTGACGATGACCCGGCTCGTCCTCGACACACCCGCCCTGTGCGCCCGGCAATTGGAGAAGCAGCGAGGCTGGTGGCCTGCCCTGGCCAATGCCCTTGTCGAGCGCACCGATTCCCCGCAGCCCCTGACGCCGGCCATCTCCGTGAAGGCCGCCGCCGCGCTGGACTGTCTCAACATCGCTCTCGACCACTGGACCGCCTCCGACGGCCGTCTCGACCTCGTCGACCTGCTGGACCAGGCATTCGCCGCGCTCAGCTCCCGCTGATGCGCTGAAGTCCGAGCCGCCCGAGGTCTTGCTGCTGCCGTTGCCCATCTTCCCGCTCGCCGTTTCGGCCTGCCGCGCGAGATCGCCGAAGCCGTCGCATACCTCGCCTCCGAGGACGCTGCCTTCGTTCCTGGCGCGTTCCTGAGTGTCGACGGAGGCGCAAGCCTCGTCTGAATCGGCGCCGGGAGACCTGCGTCGCCGCTCGCATCTGGCTGCCGGCACCCGCAGCAGGTAATGCCGCGGGTGCCAGCTTCGCCAGTTCAGGAGGTCCGGCCGCAGTTCAGCGCGGTGGGGTCGATCGTTCCGCGCTGCACCTTCGCGTCGTGGGGCTCGGCGAGACCGGCGTTGGTGACGTAGAGCCGGTTTCCGCGCACAGCGGTGGAGGTGGGGGAAGCGAGGCCGTCCTTGGACGTCAGGACGGTCTCGGTGGTCCCGTCGGGGTGGACGAGCGCGACCTGGTTGAGGCCGTTCTGCGCGGCGAACACCACGTCGGAGCGGTCGTTGAGGAAGGTGAAGTCGTCAACGCCGGTCAGGCTGCTGGTCACGGTGTGGATCCGGCCGGGGGCGCCGGTGGCGGTGACCGGGATGCGCGACAGGGTGCCCTTCGCGAGGTTGGAGACCCAGACGGCGCCCTTGTGGAAGCGGAGTCCGTTCGCGCCGAGGGGTACGGACGGGTCCCCTTCCAGGGTGGGGTCGGTCAGCCAGGCGGTCGCCTTTCCGCCGGAGGACGGGACGGTCCAGACGGTGCCCTTGTTGCTGTCCGCCGCGTACAGGGTGCGTCCGGTCGGGTCGAGGGCCAGGCCGTTGGGCAGCCCGTCCGTGGGCAGAGCCGCGATACGGCGCGGGGTGCCGCCGGGAGGCAGCTTCCACACGCCGGCCCGGGAGGCGTCGGAGGAGGCCACGTTGTAGTAGATGTTGCCGCCGCGGTCGCGCGTGTTGCCGGTGAACGTGTCGCCCGGCTGCCCGGCGACGATCACCTGGCTGCGCCCGGACGGGGCGATCCGCACCAGCGCCGGACGCTTGCCCGCCACGCTGCCCAGCATGGAGACGGTCAGTGAGTTGTCCGGGTTGACGGTGAGGTTCTCCGGGGAGTCGCCGGCCGTGAAGTCGAAGGTGGCGAGGGTCTTCACGTCGGTGACGACCGGCTTCGGGGATGTCTCCGTCGCCGTGGATGCGGACGCGGACGGCGTCGAGACAAGAACCGCCGCCGTCGCGGCGATCGCCGCCGCGAGTCTGAACCGCTTGTTCAGGAGCGTTGCGGTGGGGACTGCTGTGGAGGTTTCCATGGGGTGCATCGCACTCTTCTTGAAGGGCGCAACTGTGGTTGCGCATGGGGTGGAACAGGAAAGGTCGGGGGCGCGTCAGTCGCTCAACTCGGCCCCGGACAGGCGTACTTCCTCGATGTCGAGGTAAGCCTGCACTTGGCGCAGCACGGTGTCGTCGATGTGGTTCTCGTCGCGGAGTCTGACGACGGTGGCGCGTTTGCGGGCGAGGAGGGCGAGGCTCAGCGCGGTGTAGTCCTCCTTGTGGCGCAGGACCACGGCGTCGTCGGCATCGTCGTCGGCGCGTACGACGCGCAGGTGGGTCTCGTACTCGTGGCGCGTCCATTCGGCGACCTCAGGGGCGGTGCCGAGACCGGCGGCCACCTCCGGCAGCGCCTTGAGGGCTTCCTCGGCGGCGGTGGTCTCGGCGAGGGAACGCTCCTCCTCGGCCGAGGCGTCGTGGGGAAGTCGGGCCCAGCGGACGACGCGCGGCAGGAGCAGGCCCTGCACCACCAGGGTCAGCATGATGACCCCGGAGGTGACGAAGACGATCACATCGCGGTCGGGGAAGGGGGCGCCCGAGTCGAGGGTCTCCGGTACCGACAGCGCCACGGCCAGTGACACCGCGCCCCGGAAGCCGGTGACTCCGCCGACCACCCGGGCCCGGTGGCTCATACGGCGCAGCCGCTGTTGTGGGCGGCGGTCCAGTAGGCGGATGAGGTACACGGCGGCGAACTGGAAGGTGAAGCGGACGGCGACGAGCACCACCGACACGACCCCGACAGTGATCAGGGCGTGGGTGAGGTCGTCGCTGGTCAGGTCGCGGACGGCGGACTGTGCCTCCAGGCCGACGAGCACGAACAGGGAGGCGTTGAGCAGAAACGTGGACAGAGACCAGAACGCCTGCCCCTGCCGCCGCGTCGCCGCCCCGAGCAGGCGCGGGCCGACCTGGCTCATGATCAGCCCGGCCACCACGACGGCCAGGACTCCGGAGGCCTCGATCTCCTCGGCGAGGAGGAACGCGGTGAAAGGCGTACCAATCGTGACCACGTTCCCCAGCAGGGGGTCGTCCAGGCGGCGGCGCAGCTGGATGCCGAGCCAGGCGGTCACGGCTCCGGCCGCGGCCCCGCCGACGTAGGCCAGGAGGAAGAGCCAGCCGACGTGCGGCACGCTGAAGTGCTCCTCGCCGACGGTGATGCCGACGGCGAGTCCGTAGACGACCAGGGCCGTGCCGTCGTTGATCAGACTTTCGGCGCGCAGCAGGGTGATGCTGCGGCGGGGCAGCATGCGGGCGAGGACTCCGACCGTCGTCGCGTCGGTGGGTGCGACGGCCGCACCGAGTACCCAGGCCGGCCCCCAGGGAAGCCCCAGGGCGTGCGCGACCGCTGCTACGGCCCAGGCGGTGAGGATGACCAGCGCGGTACTCATCAGCATGATGCCGCGCAGGTCCTGCCGGATCCCGCGCAGGGAGGTGGTCAGGCTCTCCCAGTACAGGAGCGCCGGGAGGAACAGCAGCAGCATCGCCTCCGGCGGCAGGTGCACTTCGCGTAGTGCCGGGACGAATCCCAGCAGTGCCCCCGCAGCCAGCAGCAGGACCGGCGGCGCGATACGGAGCCGGTCTCCCGCGACCTGGCACACGAGCACGGTCGCGCACAGGACCACGACGAGTTCGAGACCGAGCACGTTTCATCTCCTGGACAGGTGGTGCGAGTGCGCGGCGGGAGGCCGCAGGAAGCCCCGGCGCGGTGCGCGGGACGGTTCTCGGGTCGGGGTGTCGGGTGCGGCTCGTTCCGGAGGCCGGGCTCAGCGCGGCACGAGCCGCATCGTCGTGGTGGACGCCTTGGGGCTCGTGATGGCCTCGATGATCTCCGCGGCGTAGTGCCCGTACTTGCTGCGGTAGGCGGCGTCCACCTGATCATTGATGTCGTGGTCGGCGTCGAGGAAAGAGACGTCCTTGTCCACGCCGCCTGCCCGGATGTGACCCTCCTGACGCGAACGCGTGGTGCGGAACCAGTCGGAGGTGGGGCCGTACACCGAACGGACGTAGATCCCGTCACCCACGCGGACGACCCAGATGGTCCGCGGCTTGCTCAGCACACCGTCTCGGCGCACGGACGCGATCACCAGTTCCTCCGCCGACCCGACCCTGTCGAGTTCGTCGTTCGTCCATGCCGTCGCCATCGGGGTCTCCTTCGTAGGTACGGATGTGGTCCTCGCCGCAGGTGGGCGGCTGCCGAGGTCACGATGAGCAGCGCCGTCACGATCGGCAAGCGGGCGCGCAGGTACTCGGGGATCGTCACCCCGTCGGCCACTGGCCACGCTCGCACGCCGCGGACCTGGGACCATCCGCGTGCCCTCAGCGTGCCGCCTGCACGCGCAAGATGGCAGGCCGGGTTGTGCCAGGCAGCGGTGTTCAGTGCTGTGACAGGGCACCCTTCGACGTCGTGTGCATCGGCACACGGGTCACGGGGCTGCCACACTGGAAGACATGGCACGTGAGCAGCACAGTGGCGGTAGCGGCGGCACCGAGCTGGGACGCTTTCTGCGGGCCCGCCGCAGCCGGGTGACGCCCGGCGACGTCGGCCTGCCGGCCTCCTCCGGATTGCGCCGCACCCCGGGGCTGCGCCGTGAGGAACTGGCCACTCTCGCCGGCATCAGCATCGACTACTACGCCCGTCTGGAGCGCGGGACCGAGACCCGTCCCAGCCCGTCCGTGATCGACGCCATCGCCCGCGCTCTGCGCCTGGGGGAGGCCGAGCACAAGCACCTGCGAGAGCTCGCGGCGAGCGCCGACGGGAACGTGGCCGCGCCGACGACGGTGCCGAGCCGGTCCGTACCTCCGGGCACCGGGTTGATTCTGGAGAGCCTGCGGCCCAATCCCGCGTACGTCGTCGGCCGCACCTTCGAACTGCTCGCCGCCAACCCCGGCGGACTGCACCTGTTCGCCGGGATCGAGGACTGGCTGGGGGAGCAGCGCAACCTCGCGCGCTACGTCTTCCTCCACCCCGCCGCCCGCAGCCTGTTCGCCGACTGGGACGGCGCGGTCCGCAGCGCCGTCGCATGGCTGCGCGGGCTGGCCGGCATCGAGCCGGACGCCCCCGACCTCGCGCTCATCGTCGACGAACTCCTGAGCAAGAGCCCGGAGTTCGCCCGCATGTGGGACCGCTACGACGTCAAGGGCAACACCAGCGGCCGCCACACGTACCACCATCCCGACGTCGGTGAACTCACCCTCGGCTACCAGGGCTTGACGCTGAACGGCACCAACAGCCAGCACCTGGTCGTCTTCTACGCCGAGCCCGACACCCCTGAGTACGACGCGATGGTCCTCCTCGACAAGGCCGCGCAGGAGAAGGCCTCAAAGCCGTCGACGTCGTCCGCGCAATAGCGAACCGGCGAACGGGCGAACCCAGAACATCAAGCACGCCATCGCCTAAAGCATTGGCTTGAACTGGCTGCTACTGCCAGACATAGGCACGGGAGTCGTACGCAAAGTACTCCCTGGCGGCTCTCCGTCACCCGGCACAGGCTGGATCCTGCGCCGAGATCACAGCCGTAACCGCGGCCTGTCCCGCATCTCGGCTCACTGTCGGAACGCCGAGGGCCCTCCCCACAATGGGCCTTCGCGGAGGGCCTCCGGCGACGACCCATGCCCGCCGGGTGTCGACGGACGGGCGTCCTGCGCCCATACCGCACAGCGTCGCCGGACGGTCGTGGCGTATCAACCCGAGACAACCGATCCTCCGCCGCATCCCCACAAAGCGAGAGAGTGCGTATGACCACCGAACTCCCGGACACACCCCCCGAACTGACCGAAGGACCCGCGCCGGTGCCCACCCGGCGCACCTTCATCGCGACGACAGCCGCCGTCGGTGGTGTGGTCGCGGCGGGTGGCCTGGCCGCGGGATCGGCGCTGACCGACCAGGACTCGCCGGCCGCCGAGGCCCCGCCCAGCGGCCGACTCTCGTTGACCGTCAACGGCGAGCGGCGCACGCTCACGATCGACAACCGGACCTCACTGCTGGACCTGCTGCGTGAGCACCTCGGGCTGACCGGTTCCAAGAAGGGCTGCAACGCGGGTGCCTGCGGGGCTTGCACGGTCCTGGTCGACGGACAGCGGGTCAACTCCTGTCTGACGCTGGCGGTGCGTCTGGAGGGCGCCGAGGTCACCACGATCGAGGGACTCGCCAACGGTGACCGGCTGCACCCGCTGCAGGCGGCGTTCGTCGAACAGGACGCTTTCCAGTGCGGGTTCTGCACCCCCGGCCAGATCATGTCCGGCGTCGGCTGTATCGAAGAAGGCCACACGGACTCCGCCGAGGAGATCCGGGAGTGGATGAGCGGCAACATCTGCCGATGCGGCTGTTACGTCAAGATCGTCAAGGCGGTCGACCAGGTCGCCCACGGGAAATGAGGCCCGGCCCCCATGTACCCCTTCTCCTACACCAAGGCCTCCGACACCCGTGAGGCACTCAACGCCGGGCGTCGCGGCGGGCGTTACATCGCCGGCGGCACCACCCTGGTCGACCTGATGCGTGAGACCGTCGAGCGCCCCGACACCTTGGTCGACATCAGCGACCTGCCGCTGCGGGACATTACCGTCACCGAGCGCGGCGGCCTGCGCATCGGCGCTCTCGTACGGATGACGGACGCCGCCGCCCACCCCAAGGTGCGCACCACCTTCCCGGTCATCTCGCAGGCTCTGGAGCTGAGCGCCTCCGCCCAGCTACGCACCATGGCCACCATCGGCGGCAACATCATGCAGCGCACCCGGTGCACGTACTTCCGGGACGTGAGCGCCGACTGCAACAAGCGCGACCCTGGCTCTGGTTGCGCCGCGCGCGAAGGCTTCAACCGCACCCACGCAATCCTCGGCACCTCAGACGACTGCGTGGCAACGCATCCCTCCGACGTCGCCGTGGCCTTTGCCGCGCTGGAGGCGCGCGTGCGTCTGCTGGGTCCGGACGGAAGCGAGCGCACTGTCCTCTTCGCGGACTTCCTCCTGCGGCCCGGCAGTACCCCGAACCGCGAACAGGCCCTGCGGCAGGGGGAGTTGATCACCGCCGTCGAGATACCGGCCCTTCCGCGTCCGCTCAGGTCCGGTTACCTGAAGGTCCGGGACCGGCAGTCGTACGAGTTCGCCCTCACCTCGGCCGCCGTCGCCCTGCACATCCGTGGTGGCGTGATCCGCGAGGCGAAGGTGGCCGCCGGTGGTGTGGGCACCGTGCCCTGGAAGCTGCCCGCCGTCGAGCGCCGCCTCATCGGCGAGCGCCCCTCCAACGCGCTGTGGGCCGAGGCGGCCGGGGAGGCGCCGGGCGGGGCCCGGCCCCTCCAACACAACCGGTTCAAGGTCGAGTTGCTCCGGCGAACAGTCGAGCGCCAGCTGCGCATCGTAGGAGAGAGCAAATGAGCCCGCAGCCGCAGGCAGCCGTCGGCGCCCCGCTCTCCCGGGTGGACGGACAACTCAAGGTCACCGGCAAGGCACAGTACGCCGCCGACTTCGACCCCGAGGGCGTCGTGCACGCGGTCGTCGTCGACAGCACCATCGCCCTGGGACGGATCACCGGCATCGACACCCGTGCCGCCCTCGCCCAGCCCGGCGTACTGACGGTGATCAGCCACCTCAACGCACCCACGCTTGAGTACCGCGACAACCCCGGGGGATACAACCCGCCCGGCAGGCGGCTGCGCGCCTTCCAGGACGACCGGATCCTCTTCCACGGTCAGCCGGTCGCCGTGGTGGTGGCCACCACCCTGGAGGTCGCGCAGCACGCCGCGGACCTGGTGGAGGTCGAGTACGACTCGCGGCAGCCCACGACCGACATGAGCGGCAGCCCGGCCGGTGGCGAGCCCCTGAACTACGCCCGGGGCGACGCGGAGGCGGCGCTGGACTCCGCGGCCGTACGCATGGAGGCGACGTACCGGCTCGCCCGCAATCACCACAACGCGATGGAGCCGCACGCCACCGTCGCCCGCTGGGACGGCGACCGGCTCACCGTCTGGGACAAGACCCAGTGGGTGCAGGGCGCCCGGAACGAACTCGCTGCCGTGTTCGGCATCCCGCAGAACTCGGTGCGTGTCATCTCGCCGTTCGTCGGCGGCGCGTTCGGCAACGCGTCACGGGTCTGGCCGCAGACCACCATCGCGGCCGTCGCCGCCCGCGAGACGGGACGCCCGGTGAAGCTCGCGCTGACCCGTGAGCAGCTCTACTTCCACGTGGGCTACCGACCGACGTACGAGTACCAGGTACGGGTGGGCAGCGACGGGCGCGGGCGCGTGACCGCGATGATCCATGACCTGAGGTCGGAGACCTCGCGTTACGAGACGCACGGAGAGCCCATCCTGACGCTCGGGCAGATGCTCTACAACACGCCCAACGTCCGCATGACGCACCGGTCCGTGCCCCTGGACGTGAACACCCCGACGTGGATGCGCGGCCCCGGCTACGCCACCGCCTCCTACGCCGTCGAGTCCGCGATGGACGAGCTCGCGTACGAGGTGGGCGTCGACCCGATCGAGCTGCGCCTGCGCAACGAACCGGAGGAGGACCCGTCCGACGGGCTGCCGTTCTCCACCCGACGGCTGCGCGAGTGCCTCGCCACCGGCGCCCGCGAGTTCGGCTGGAACCGCCGTAACCCCCGGCCGCGCTCCACGCGCGACGGCGACTTGCTGATCGGCATGGGCATGGCCGCCGGCGCCTACCACACCCGACGGGACCCGGCCGAGGCCTCGGTCCGGCTGGACGCCGACGGCACCGCGCTGGTGCAGTCCGCGGCCAGTGACATGGGTCCGGGTACGTACACCTCGATGACCCAGGTTGCCGCCGACGCCCTCGGCCTGACCATGCGCAACGTGACCTTCCGGCTTGGCGATTCCCTCATGCCGCCGGCTCCGCTGCAGGGCGGTTCGAAGACCATGGCCAGTGTCGGATCCGCCGTTCAGGACGGCTGCGACAAGCTGCGGCAGCAGGCGATCAAGCTGGCCGTCGAGGACGAGGGATCGCCGCTGTACGGCGCCGACCCGGACGATGTCGTCGTACGCGGCGGTCGGCTGCACGTGAAGGACAACCCGGCGCGCGGGGAGACCTACCGTCAGCTCCTGGCCCGCAACAACCGCACCCGTCTCGAAGCGAACGGGTCCTACACGCCGGGCGAGGAAGTGGAACGGTTCTCCACCCACGCGTACGCGGCGACGTTCGCCGAGGTCGCCGTGGACGCCCGGCTGGGTCTGGTTCGCGTGCGGCGGATGCTCGGCGTGTACGACGCGGGCCGCATCGTCAGTCCGAAGCTCGCCGACAGCCAGGCACTCGGAGCCATGGTGGGCGGGATCGGCACGGCTCTCCTGGAGCACACGGTCACCGACCACCGCGACGGCCGGATCGTGAACGCCAACCTCGCCGACTATCTCGTGCCCGTCAACGCCGACGTCCCCGACCTGCGGGCGATCTACCTCGAAGGGGAGGACACCGAGGCAGACCCGCTCGGCGTCAAGGGCCTCGGAGAGATCGTGCAGGTCGGCGTGGCACCGGCCGTCGCCAACGCGGTGTTCCACGCCACCGGGCGCCGGATCCGCGAACTGCCCATCACCGCCGAGGCCCTGCTCTGAGCCGAGCCCCGATACGAGCCCCCGGGCGGCCTGCGTCGTGGTGAGGACGGCCGCCCGAGGGCTCCCCGCACCTGGACCCGACGCGTTGTGGGCCGAGGCGGGCGAGGAAGCGTCGGACGGGTCCCGTCCCCTCCAACACAACCGGTCCAAGGTCGAGTTGCTCCAGCGGACCGTCGAACACCAGCTGCGCATCATAGGAGGTACCAAGTGAGCCCTCAGCCGCAGGCAGCCGTCGGCGCACCGCTCTCCCGCGTGGACGGACGGCTGAAGGTGACCGGGCAGGCGAAGTACGCCGCCGACCACGACCCCGTGGGCGTCGTCCACGCGGTCGTCGTCGACAGCACCGTTGCCCTCGGGCGGATCACCGGCATCGACACCCGCGCCGCCCTCGCCCAGCCCGCGGTACTGACGGTGATCAGCCACCTCAACGCACCCGAGCTGCCGAACCTCGACACGCCGTTCGAGCGTCTGCTCGCGTTCCAGGACGACCGGATCCTCTTCCACGGTCAGCCGGTCGCCGTCGTGGTGGCCACCACGCTGGAGGCCGCGCAGCACGCCGCGAGCCTGGTCGAGGTCACCTACGACGCCGAACAGCCCTCCACCGACCTGACCGAGGCGCCTCCGGCCGACGACCCCGAGACCTACGCGCGCGGCGACGCGGACGAGGCGTTGCGATCCGCCGCCGTACGGCTGGAGACGACCTACCGGTTGGCCCGCAACCACCACAACGCCATGGAGCCCCATGCCACCGTCGCCCGCTGGGACGGCGACAAGCTCACGGTGTGGGACAAGACCCAGTACGTGGTCGGCACCCAGAACCAGCTCGCGGCCGCCTTCGGCATCCCGCGGGAGTCGGTGCGGGTCATCTCGCCGTTCGTCGGCGGCGCGTTCGGCAGCGCGCTGAGGACCTGGCCGCACGTCACCATCGCGGCTCTCGCCGCCCGAATGACGGACCGCCCGGTCAAACTCGTCCTGACCCGCAGGCAGCAGTACTTCGGCACGGGTTACCGGCCCGCGTACGAGTACTCGGTACGTCTGGGCAGTGATCGCCGCGGACACCTGACCGCCGTGATCCACGAACTGCGGTCGGAGACCTCCCGCTACGAAACGCACATGGAGCCCGTCCTGGGCATCGGGCAGATGCTCTACACGACGCCCAACGTCCGTCAGACGCACCGCTCTGTGCCGCTCGACGTGAACGCGGCCACCTGGATGCGCGGCCCCGGCTACGCCACCGCCGCCTTCCCCATGGAGTCGGCGCTGGACGAACTCGCCTACGAACTGGGCGTCGATCCCATTGAGTTGAGGCTGCGCAACGAACCGGAGGAGGACCCGTCCAGCGGGCTGCCGTTCTCCACCCGACGCCTGCGCGACTGCTACCGCGTTGGCGTCCGCGAGTTCGGCTGGAACCGCCGCAACCCCGAGCCCCGCTCCACCCGCGACGGCGACTGGCTGATCGGCACCGGTGTGGCCACCGGCGTCTACGACGTCGTACGCAGCGCCGCCCAGGCTTCGGTCCGGCTCGACGCGAACGGCACCGCACTGATCGAGAGCTCGGCCAGCGACATGGGCCCCGGCACGTACACCTCCATGACCCAGGTCGCCGCGGACGCCCTCGGCCTGACGATGCGCAACGTGACCTTCCGGCTCGGCGACTCCGTCATGCCGCCTGCCCCGGCACAGGGCGGCTCGCGGACCATGGCCAGCGTCGGCTCCGCCGTCCAGGACGGCTGCGACAGACTGCGGCAGCAGGCGATCCGCATCGCCGTCGAGGACGAGGACTCTCCGCTGTACGGTGCCGACGCCGCCGATGTCGTCGTACGAGGCGGCCGGCTGCACATGAAGGACAACCCGGCGCAGGGGGAGACCTACCAGCAACTCCTCACCCGCAATGACCGCGGCCACCTGGAGACGCTCGGGACCTTCACCCCGCCATCGGGACCGGCACGGTTCTCCATGTACGCCTACGGTGCGATGTTCGCCGAGGTCGCTGTCGACGCCCGGCTGGGGCTGGTTCGCGTGCGGCGGATGCTCGGCGTGTACGACGCGGGCCGCATCATCAGTCCGAAGCTCGCCGACAGCCAGGCACTCGGCGCCATGGTGGGCGGTATCGGCGCGGCTCTCCTGGAGCACACGGTCACCGACCACCGCGACGGCCGGATCGTGAACGCCAACCTGGCCGACTACCTCCTCCCGGTCAACGCCGACGTTCCCGACCTGCGCGCGATCTACCTCGACGGCGAGGACCCCGAAGCCGACCCCATCGGCGTCAAGGGCCTCGGTGAGATCGTGCAGGTCGGCGTGGCACCCGCCGTGGCCAACGCCGTGTTCCACGCCACCGGGCGACGGATCCGCGAACTGCCCATCACCGCGGAGGCGTTGCTCTGAGCCGAGACCTCAGACACGAGGCCCCGGGCGGCCGGAAATGCCAAGTGGTGAGCCGGGTCCCCGTCGGGCTCCCCGATCCGTCCGGTGGCTGCCACGCACAGCCGCCGGACACCAGGGCCGCCGCCGCGATCATCGTCCCCCACGGCGCGTGGCGGCGGCCCTCCCCCATCCGTCGTCCCTCACGGAGACCCCCATGCTGAACATCGCGGACACGCTGTACGCCTGGTGCCGCGAGACGCGTCCCTTCGCCCTCGCCACCGTCGTCCAGGTCAGCGGCAGCGCACCCCTGCCGCCCGGCACCGCGCTCGCCGTGGACGCGGACGGCAATGCGGTCGGCAGCGTCTCCGGAGGCTGCGTGGAGGGAGCCGTCTACGAACTGTGCCGCGAGGCCCTGGCCGACTCCGGCGCCCCCGCACGGGCCCGCTTCGGCTACTCCGACGACGACGCCTTCGCCGTGGGTCTGACCTGCGGTGGCGAGATCGACGTGCTGGTGCAGCGGGTGGACCCGGTCGACCAGCCCCACCTCGCCGTCGCCCTCGACGAGGTACGGCGAGGCCGACCCGCCGCCGTGGCGCAGGTGGTGGACGGGCCGGAGGAACTCCTCGGCCGCAACCTGTGCGTTCTCGGCGACGGCAGCGCGTACGACGGAACCCTCGGCGGCGCGCGAGACAGGGCCGTCGCGGCGCAGGCCCGCGCCCTGCTCCGGGCGGGCCGCACCGGACTGGTCGAGGTGGGAGGGGACGCCGACACCTGCCCCGAACGGCTGTCCCTCCTCGTTCACACCAACGCGCCCCGCCCCCGCATGCTGATCTTCGGCGCCGTCGACTTCGCGGGCGCGCTCAGCCAGGCCGGGAGCTTCCTCGGCTACCGGGTCACTGTCTGCGACGCCCGTCCCGTCTTCGCGACCCCCGGTCGCTTCCCGTACGCCGACGAGGTGGTCGTCGACTGGCCGCACCGCTACCTGGTCGGCACCGAGGTGGACGCCCGTACCGCCGTATGCGTGCTCACCCATGACGCCAAGTTCGACGTACCGCTCCTGCGCCTGGCCCTGAGCCTGCCCGTGGGGTATGTGGGTGCGATGGGCTCGCGGCGTACCCACGACCACCGCCTGGGCCTGCTGCGGGAGGTGGGCGTACCGGAGACGCATCTGGCCCGTCTCCACTCACCGATCGGCCTGGACCTCGGTGCCCGCACCCCCGAGGAGACGGCCGTCTCCATCACCGCGGAGATCATCGCCCATGCCCACACCGGCACCGGTCTGCCTCTCTCCCACGGCACCGGTCCCATCCACGAGCCCCTTGCCGCGAGAGGTGCCCTGGCAGGTCACTGAACACCGCTACAGGGCACAGCCCGGTCTGCCACATCGCGGCGCCGCGAAGCAGGCTGAATGCTCGTAGGAGATCCCTTCCTTGGCAAAGCCCCCTTATTGCCCCCCCTTTTTGATCACAGGAGACAGACGATGGACAAGGACGTAGCGGTCATCATCGGTACGGGCGGCATCGGCCTGGCGATCGCCCGTCGTGTGGGCATCGGCCGCATCGTGCTGCTCGCCGACTACAGCGAGAAGGCACTGGGCGTCGCCGCTGAGCAGCTTCGCGGCGCGGGCTACGACGTGTCCACGCACGTCGTCGACGTGTCCCAGCCCGACGCGGTGGCTGCCCTCGCCGACACGGCCGCGGAGCTGGGCCCCGTCACTCAGGTCGTGCACAGCGCCGGAGTCTCGCCCGTACAGGGCACCACAGAGCAGGTCCTGCACGTCGACCTGCTCGGCACCGCGCTGGTCCTCGACGAGTTCGCCCGCGTCATCGCGCCCGGCGGCGCCGGTGTCGTCATCTCCAGCATGGCCGGCCACATGGCGGGCGGCTACCCGTACGACACCGAGCACGCGCTGGCGAGCACCCCCGTCTCCGAGCTGCTCGCCCTGCCCTTCCTGGCCCCCGAGGAGGTGGGCAACTCCGGTGTCGCCTACGCCCTCTCCAAGCGCGGCAACGCATTGCGTGTGCAGGCCGCCGCCGTCGAGTGGGGCAAGCACGGCGCCCGCATCAACTGCATCAGCCCCGGCATCATCTCCACCCCCCTGGCCCAGGACGAGATGTCCGGCCCCGGCGCCGAGGGATACCGCCAGATGATCGAGACGTCGGCCGCCGGACGCATCGGCACCCCCGACGACGTCGCCGAGGCGGCGGCCTTCCTGCTCGGGCAGCAGGCCGGTTTCATCACCGGGTCCGACCTCCTGGCCGACGGCGGCGTGATCGCGGCGCTGCGGGCCGCGCAGGCGTGGCCGGTTGGCCGGGCGCAGAGCTGACGCCAAGGGCTCCGCCGGAAACGCGTGAGGGCCTGTCGATCGTCTGCGGCGCCGTCGTGGCCGGTCGCGCAGTTCCCCGCGCCCCTTTGGGCGCTACCGAACCGTAGTCGGGAGGCAGCCCGCTGTCCCACCACCCCTGAACCCCGCCCCCCATCCGCGCCATCGAGAGGAACCCCGCCGTGCCCCGTCCCACTCCGAAAACGCCCTGGGCCGCGGCCTGCGCCGCCGCCGTACTGATGCTCGCGGGCTGCACATCGGGGAGTTCGGGCGGCGAGGACGAGCCCGCTTCGTCCGCCGGCACGGACAACGCGGGCTCGGGCTCCTCGCGCGTGCGAGTCCTGCGGACCGTGACGCAGGAACTGAACACCCCGTGGGGCCTGGCCCCCTTGCCGGACGGCGACCTGCTGGTCTCCTCCCGAGACGACGGCACGATCACCCGTGTCGACGCGGACAACGGCCGGAAGACCGAGGCCGGCACCGTGCAGGGAGCGCAGGACCTGCCGGGCGAGGGCGGCCTCCTCGGGCTCGCCGTCTCCCCGGACTTCGCCTCCGACCGCCTGGTGTACGCCTACCTCACGACCGCCTCGGACAACCGCATCGTCCGCATGCGCTACGACACCTCGCGCCCACAAGGCGAGCAACTGGGCCGTCCGGAGACGGTGTTGGAGTCAATCCCCACCGGGACGTACCACAACGGCGGCCGGATCGCCTTCGGCCCGGACGGCATGCTCTACGCCGGCACCGGCGAGACGTGGGACCAGCCGATCGCCCAGGACCGGGACTCGCTCGGGGGCAAGATCCTGCGCATGACCCCCGAGGGCCGGCCCGCTCGCGGCAACCCCGAGCCCGACTCGCTCGTGTACTCCTCCGGCCACCGCAACCCGCAGGGCCTGGCCTTCGACGACGACGGGCAGCTGTGGGCGTCGGAGTTCGGCCAGGACACCTGGGACGAGCTGAACCTGATCCGGCCCGGCCGCAACTACGGCTGGCCGGAGGTCGAGGGCACGAGCGACCGGGCGGGCTTCACCAATCCAGTGGCGCAGTGGACTCCCGCCGAGGCCTCACCCAGCGGCATCGCCTACGCCGAGGGCGCCATCTGGATGGCGAGCCTGCGGGGCGAGCGCCTGTGGCGCATCCCGCTGGACGGCTCCAGGGTCGCGGGCGAGCCGTCAGCCGCGCTGGAGGGCTCGTACGGCAGGCTGCGCACGGTCGTGGCGGCGGGCGGCGACAGGCTGTGGCTGGTCACCAGCAACACGGACGGCAAGGGCTCGCTGGAGGACAGTGACGACCGGATCCTGCTGCTCCGGGTGTCCTGACGGCCCACCAGGGCGGGCACATCGGTGTCAGCCCTCCGTTCCGGCACGCCGAACAGCCTCTCTCACCGAGGAATCCCGGCGGTGCCAGGGGCTGAAGTTCTCGCTGTGCCCGGCAGCGGGCTCTCAGGCGCTGGCGAGTGCCCTGATGGCTTCGAGGTCGTCGCGGACTCGCTGCGGCTCCTTCTCCAGCGGCATGTTGGCCTCGTCCCGGGCGGCGTCCAGAGTGCCGGGCGCGTCCTGGTCCAGTGCGGCGAACAGCGGGCCCATGTCGCTGGGGGCCGGGCCCTGTTCCGCGACCAGTTCGAAGGTGCGGCGCTCCGCCTCGGGGGCGGTGAGGGCCGCCACCAGGACCTGGGCGATCTGCGCGCGGGAGATGACGCCGTCGGCGGGACTGCTGGAGCGCCGCGCATCCCCCTGGAGGAATACGGGGCGGTGCTGGTCGGGGCCGTTCATGTCGAACCAGCCCGGCCGCACGATCGTGTACGGGAGGCCGCTGGCGCGGACCAGGCGCTCGGAGCGGCGCTTCCAGTCGAGCAGGTGGCCGTAGATGGGATTGCGTGAGGTGAGACCGATGGAGGTCATCAGCGCGATACGGGGCCGCTGCCCGTCCAGAGCCGCCAGGATGTTGCGGACTCCGGCGTAGTCGACGCTCTCGGGCGAGGAGTGGGCCGTGCCGTCGGATCCGAGGGTCAGCACGATGGCGTCGACGTCGGCGACGGCCTTGGACAGAGTCTCGGGCCGGGTGACGTCGGCGACGGCGATCTGTGCCTCGCCGGGGAGCTGCCGGCCGGCTTTGGCGGTGTCACGTACCAGTGCGCGGGTGGTGTACCCGCGGGCGATCGACTCGGCCACGACGAGCCGCCCGATGCTGCCCGTCGCGCCGACCACCAGTACGGTCATGGGTGCGGTCGTCATGATTCCTCCGCCTGCTGAGCTGATGATGTGTGTGGTGTGGGGTCCTCCGCATCCTGCGCGGAGAGATGGGTGAGAGGAAGGAGCCCTTTCCGGGCTCCTGGTCCTCCGGTCAGGGGATCGTCAGTTCCCCGGCGCGCAGTGCGGCGGTCACGCCGCCGTCCATGAGGAGGTCCGCGCCGGTGATGAAGCCGGCCTGGCGGCCGAGGAGGAAGGCGGCTGCGTCGGCGACCTCGTCGGGGGTGCCGAAGCGTCCGGCCGCCGACACCTTGCGGACCTGTTCGAACCACTCGCCGCGGGGTCCGGACAGTTCGTCCAGCGCCAGTGGCGTGATGATGACGCCGGGGCTGACGGCGTTGACGCGAGCTCCGCGCTTGCCCCAAGCCACGGCGGCGGTCTGCACCCGCAGCGAGTTGGCCCGCTTGGAGAGCGCGTAGGCGTGGACGGTGGTACCCACCTGGTCGGGCTGGAGGAAAGGCAGCGCGAGCAGCTGTGAGGTCTCGGTGGTGGCCAGCGCGTGCTCGATCTCCGGCGCGTAGGGGCTCTCCCGGTGCCCGGCCATGCTGGCGATCACGAGGCCGGCGCCGCCGGGAGCGATGACCCGGGCGAACGCGTCCAGGACGAACGCGGTGCCCAGCAGGTCGACGTGCAGGATCCGCTCGATGGTGGCCTGAGTGGGTGAGACACCGGCGGTGTGCACCACCTGGGTCACCGGCCCGAGAGCGGCGGCCGCGTCGGCGAGCGCCTCGACCGCACCCTGCTCGAAGACATCGGTGACGCGGGTCGTCACGTCGTACCCCTCGCCGCTCAGTCGTTCGGCGGCGGCGGTGGCCGCCTGCTCACTGTGGTCGGCGAGCAGAACGGTCCGCCCGGGCCCGACACGGCGTGCGATCGCGAGGCCGATGCTGCCGGAGCCGATGACGACGACTACTTCTTGCGTATTCCTGCTCATGACTCCACGTTTCCCTTGAGCCTTCATGGCGGCTGACCGGCGCCGGAACCCTTGCCTGGCGCCGTTCCGGGTGAAGCCGCAGGCCACGCAGGTGGTGACAGGACCTCTGAGCCGTGCCAACCGCTCCTGCGGCACCTGAGTCCAGCCTGCGGAAGGGCGGACCAAGATGGCAGGCCGCGCTGTGCCGTGGAGCGCCGTTCGGGGGAGCGACAGGGCCCCCCACAGTGATCGCCGGCGCCCTCCCTCACAGCGTTTCTCTCAGGACGCAGAGGAGGCGGCGTCCGAGGAGGTGTCGCGTGGTGCCGTGCGGGTGGCCGGCTCCTGGCCGAGCAGGTCCAACAGGGCCATGGCGTCGTGCTCCGGGGTGGCGGGTTCGGCGTAATAGGCGATCAGACGGTGGCCGGGTGTGCCTTCCAGGAGGAGGGACTGATAGCCGAGGGTGAGGTCGCCGACCTCGGGGTGGTGGAAGGTCTTGCGGCCCTGGGCGCGGCTCTTGACGTCGTAGCGCTCCCACAGGCGCGCGAAGTCCGGGCTCTTGAGCAGGAGTTCGCCCACGAGCTGGGCCAGGTCGGGGGCGTCGGGGTCGGTGCCGGCCAGTGCCCGCAGGCGCGCCACGCAGCCGCGGACCTGGTGGTGCCAGTCCTCGAACAGGTCGCGCGCGGCGGGGTGCAGGAAGACGTAGCGCGCGATGTTGCGTTGCTTCGCCGGCCACTCCTCGATCCCCGCCAGCAGCCGAAGCCCCGCGGGGTTGGTTGCCAGGATGTCGTTGCTGCGGCTGACCACGTAGGCCGGGCCGGGGCGCAGGTTCTCCAGCAGGAGCTTCAAGCCGGGCCGCACTGTACGGCTGGGCGCGGCTGGGGGTGCCCCCTCGCTCGAGCGAAGCCGAGAGTGGGGGAGTGCGGCTACGGTCGCGAGACTGCGCAGGTGCTCGTGCTCCTCCTCTCCCAGCTGCAGGGCACGGGCCAGCGCGTCCACGACGGACGGGCTCGGCCGGGTTTCCTTGCCGCGCTCCAGACGGCTGTAGTAATCGATGCTGATACCGGCCAGGGTGGCCAGCTCCTCACGGCGCAGCCCAGGCGTACGACGCACCCCGGAGCCCGCTGCCAGGCCGACGTCCTCGGGCGTCACCCGGGCCCGGTGGGCACGCAGGAAGCGTCCCAGCTCGGTGCCGTTGTGCTGCTCACTCTTCATACCGTTCAGTCTGCTGGCCCCATGGCCGCTATGGCATATGCGTGGGGGGCCCTGTCACACCCCGGAACGCCACTCCCCGGCACAGCGCGGCCTGCCACCGGGCGCCCGTGACCGTCACTCTGGAGGAAGTTGAAGATCCATTTCCTGTGATCTCCCGTACCGGCGAGACCGACCCGGCGGGCACCCGCCACACGGAGCACACCATGAAGCACACCAAGCTGGGCAGCCTGGACGTCTCCCGGATCGGCATGGGAGCCATGCCGATCAACGCCCTCTACACGGGCGCCAACGCGGACAACGAGGAAGGCATCCGCGCCATCCACCGAGCCCTCGACCTGGGCGTCACCCTCATCGACACGGCCGAGGCGTACGGCCCGTTCCTCAACGAGGAGCTGGTGGGCAAGGCTCTGAAGGACCGCCGTGACCAGGTCGTTCTGGCGACGAAGTTCGGTTTCGTCTCGCACACGGGGCGTGACGCCGGTCTCGACAGCAGCCCGGAGAACGTGAAGCTCGCGGTGGAGGGCTCCCTCAAGCGACTGGGCACCGACTACGTCGACCTGCTCTACCAGCACCGCGTCGACCCCACCGTGCCGATCGAGGAGACCGTCGGTGCCATGGCCGAACTGGTCACCGAGGGCAAGGTCCGTGCGCTCGGCCTGTCCGAGGCCGGCCCCGGCACCATCCGCCGCGCCCACGCCACCCACCCCCTCGCCGCCGTGCAGACCGAGTACTCCCTGTGGTTCCGCGAGCCGGAGCAGGAGATCTTCCCCGTCACGCGCGAGCTGGGCATCGGCTTCGTGCCGTGGGCCCCGCTCGGCCACGGCTTCCTCGCAGGCGGCTTCCGTACGACCGACTGGTTCGACCCCGAGATCGACCTGCGCGCGACGATGCCCCGCTTCAACGACCCCGAGCTCTTCCGGCAGAACCTGCGCGTCGCCGATGAGGTCAAGGCGATCGCTGACGAGGTCGGCGTCACGCCGGGGCAGCTGTGCCTGGCGTGGCTGATCGCCCAGGGCGACGACATCGTCCCGATCCCCGGCACCCGGCGTGTGGCCCACGTCGAGGAGAACACCGCGGCCCACGGTATCGAGCTGCCCGCTGCCGTGCTGAGCAGGCTCGACCGGCTCACCCCGGCCGTCGGTGACCGCCTCGGCAAGGACCACATGGACATGATCGACCACAACTGACCCGGGCCCGCCGAGAGCACGGTCATCAAAGGAGCACCACCCATGGCGGAGGAACCGACTCCCGCCCAGAAACTGATCGGCGACTTCGCGCCGAAGCTCGTCGAACTGACCGACGACGTCCTGTTCGCGGACGTCTGGGAGCGCCCCGGCCTCTCCCCTCGCGACCGCAGCCTGGTCACCGTCGCCGCGCTCGCGGCGCTCTACCGCACGGAACAGCTCGACGCCCATCTGCTTCGCGCACTCGACAACGGGCTGACCAAGGACGAACTGGTCGAGGCCATCAACCACCTCGCCTTCTACGCCGGCTGGCCCACCGCCATGAGCGCGATCACCCAGCTCAAGGAGATCGTCGAGACGCGGACCCCCGGCACCGACTGACGGAATGACCGACTGACGGACGGCAGCAAGGAACAGCACCGTGGAGATCCTCAAGCGACAGCCCACCAGCAAGGCCCCGGCCGACTGGTTCACCGGCGACGTGTGGTGGGACGTCGTCTACGCCGGCCAGGAGCCCTCCCGGGCCCGGCTCAACCTGGTCCGGTTCGCGCCCTGCGCCCGTACCGACTGGCACTCCCACACCCTCGGCCAGACCCTGCACATTGTCTCCGGCATCGCCCTGATCGGTGCCCGCGACGGCACCGTCATCGAGGCCCGCCCCGGCGACACCGTCTACACCCCGCCCGGCGAGGAGCACTGGCACGGCGCCGCACCGGACACCTTCATGGAACACCTCGCGCTGTGGGAGGGCCGCGGCGACGGCACACCGGAGACGACCTGGCTGGAGAAGGTCAGCGACGCCGAATACACCCAGCCGCGCAGCAGCACCCGCTGAACTCCCCACTGATCTCCCCAGGAGGAAAGGACACATGCGCACCACCACGCTCGGCAGCAAGGGACCCGAGGTCGGTGTCGTCGGCCTGGGCTGCATG
Source organism: Streptomyces gottesmaniae (assembly GCF_031845845.1). Lineage (NCBI taxonomy): Bacteria > Bacillati > Actinomycetota > Actinomycetes > Kitasatosporales > Streptomycetaceae > Streptomyces > Streptomyces gottesmaniae. Next base: position 73,536 of record NZ_JAVRFJ010000010.1, on the reverse strand, counting down.
GGCATGTCGTACGGCTACGACATGAGCAGCGGACGGGACGAGGACGCGTCCGTCGCGGTGATCCACCAGGCCCTCGATCTCGGGGTGACGTTCCTCGACACGGCCGACGTGTACGGGCCGTACACCAACGAGGAGCTGGTCGGCCGCGCCCTGGTCGGCGGCCGTCGTGAGCGGGCGGTGCTGGCCACCAAGGTCGGCATGGTCCACCAGGGCACGGCGGGTTCCCCGCGTTCGACGCCGAACGGCGACCCCGACCACATCCGCCGTTCCATCGACGACAGCCTGCGCCGCCTGGGCACCGACCACGTCGACCTGTACTACCTGCACCGCGTCGACCCCGAGGTGCCGATCGAGGAGAGCGTCGGCGCGCTGGCGCAGGCGGTGGAGGCGGGCAAGGCCCGCGCGATCGGCCTGTCCGAGGTGAGTGTCGAGCAGATCAGGCGGGCCCAGTCCGTCCACCCGGTCACGGCGGTGCAGTCCGAGCTGTCGCTGTGGACGCGGGACTGGATGGAGGAGGTGCTGCCGTACTGCAAGGAACAGGACATCGCCTTCGTGCCGTACTCACCCCTCGGCAAAGGCTTCCTCACCGGCCGGTTCACCTCGTACGACGACCTGCCCAAGGACGACTTCCGCCGTGACCTGGCCCGCTTCCAGCAGGACGCCCTCGATCAGAACCTCGCCATCGCCGACACGGTCAAGCAGATCGCCGGGCGCCTCGGTGCGACTCCGGCGCAGGTCGCGCTGGCCTGGGTGATCGCCCAGGGCGAGTACGTCATCCCCATCCCCGGCACCAAGACCCCGAAGTACCTGCTCGACAACGCCGGCGCGGCGGACGTCGAGCTGACCGCGGCCGACCTCGCCGAGCTGGACGCCCTGCCCGTGCCGACGGGCGGCCGCTACTTCTGACCCCATCCACCTGATACGCCGTCAACTCGCCATCGAAAGAGGAAAGATCATGCGAGCAGCAGTGATGTACGGCGCCGGTGACGTCCGCGTGGAGAACGTCCCCGACCCCAAGATCCAGAACCCGACCGACGCCGTGGTCCGCGTCGTCCGCTCCTGCGTCTGCGGCAGCGACCTGTGGCCGTACGCCCAGATGGAACCCTCCGAGGAGGGCACGCGGATGGGCCACGAGTTCCTCGGCGTGGTCGAGGACATCGGCTCGGAGGTGTCCGGCCTCAAGCGCGGTGATCTGGTGGTCGCCCCCTTCGTCTGGTCGGACAACACCTGTGACTTCTGCCGCGAGGGCCTGCCGACCTCCTGCCGCAACGGCGGCTTCTACGCCATGAACGGCGTGGACGGCGGTCAGGGCGAAGCCATGCGCGTCCCGCAGGCCGACGGCACGCTGGTCAAGCTGCCCGTCGGCGAGGACTCCGCGCTCCTGCCCTCCCTGCTCACCCTGTCCGACGTGTACTGCACCGGCCACCACGGTGTGGTCACCTCCCGGGTCGGCCCCGGCAAGTCCGTCACCGTGATCGGTGACGGCGCGGTCGGACTGTGCGCGGTGCTGGCCGCCAAGCGGCTCGGGGCCGAGCAAATCATCCTCATGGGCCGCCACAAGGACCGCACCGACCTCGGCCGGGACTTCGGCGCCACCGATGTCGTCCCCGAGCGCGGCGAAGAAGGCGTCGAGCGCGTGAGGGAGCTGACCGGCGGCGACGGCACCCACGCGGTCGTCGAGGCTGTCGGCACGGAACAAACCATGGCCAACGCGCTCGGCATCGTCCGCCACGGCGGCGTCGTCAGCCGCCTCGGCGTCGCCCAGTACACCTCCATCCCGCTGGGCTTCGACGCCATGATGGGCAACATCACCGTCACCGGCGGCGCCGCCCCCGCCCGCGCCTACATCGAGGAACTGCTGCCCGACATCCTCGACGGCTCGGTCGAGCCGGGCCGGGTCTTCAACCACACCGTCAGCATCGATGGCATCCCCGACGGCTACCGCGCGATGGCCGACCGGACAGCGCTGAAGGTCCTCGTCCAGCCGTGAACCACCCGCACCGAAGGAACATCATGACCACACCCGCACCCCTGCTGAAGCTCAACAACGGCGTCGAGATGCCCGCCCTCGGCCTCGGCGTCTACCAGAGCCCGCCGGAGCAGACCGTCCCGGCCGTCGAGGCCGCCCTCAAGGACGGCTACCGCCTGATCGACACCGCAGCCGCCTACGGCAACGAGAAGGAGGTCGGCGAGGGCATCCGCCGCTCCGGCGTCGACCGCGACGACGTCTTCGTCACCACCAAGCTGTGGCTGGACGACTACGGCTACGACTCCGCCCTGCGCGCCTTCGACACCAGCCTCGCCAACCTCGGCCTGGAGTACCTGGACCTGTACCTTCTGCACCAGCCGGTCCCGCTGGAGCCGGAGCCGTGGGTGGTCGCGTACAAGGCCGCCGAGAAGCTGCTGGCCGACGGACGGGTGCGAGCGATCGGCGTCTCCAACCACACACCCGGGCTGCTGCGCACGCTCATGGACAGCACCGAGGTGGTGCCCGCCGTCAACCAGGTCGAGCTGCACCCGTACTTCATCCAGCGCGAACTGCGCGAGGTGCACGAGAAGCTGGGCATCACCACCCAGGCGTGGTCGCCGATCGGCGGCATCACCCGCTACTGGCAACACGCCCCGAACGGCGGCCGAAGCGCCCTGGAGGAGCCGGTCGTCACCGATCTCGCCGCCAAGTACGGCAAGACGGCGGCCCAGGTGGTGCTGCGCTGGCACATCGAGCACGGCCTGTGTGCGATCCCGAAGTCGGTCAAGGCCCACCGCATCGCGGAGAACTTCGACGTCTTCGACTTCTCCCTCACCCCGGAAGAGGTCACCGCGATCGACGCCCTCGACACCGGACTGCGCAGCGGCCCCGACCCGGAGAACATCCGGCTCGACACCTTCGGCCGCCGCACTCGCTGAACACGGGCCCGCTACGAGGACGTCGGCGACTTCTCGGCCACGGCCATGTCGAGCAGGACCAGCCTGTCGTGGTCAGGGGTGCCCGGTTCGGCGAAGTAGGCGATGAACCGCTGGCCGGGCGTTCCCTCGAGCTGCATCGACTGGTAGCCGGGCGTGATGTCACCGACTTCGGGGTGGTGGAAGGTCTTGCTGCCGTGGGTGTGCCAGCGCACGTCGTAGCGCTCCCACAGATCGGTGAACTCCTCGCTCTTGGAGTGCAGTTCACCGACCAGCTTGGCCAGGTCCGGCGCGTCCGGCTCGACGCCGGCCAGGGCACGCAGGCGGCCCACACAGGCGCGGATCTGCTCGTCCCAGTCACTGAAGAGTGTCTGCGCCTGCGGATGGAGGAAGACGTAGCGCACCACATTCCGCTGGCTCTCGGGCCAGTCGCCCATGCCCGCGAACAGCCGCAGCCCGCTCGGGTTGCAGGCGATGATGTCCATCGTCCGGCTGACCACGTACGCCGGGCAGGGCCGCAGGTTGTCCAGGAGCAAGTGCACACCGGAGCGTACGGACCGGCCCGCCTCGCCCGGGGGCTCCGCCACGGTGCTGCGCGCGGCGCAGGCGACGAGGTCGCGCAGGTGCTCGTGCTCGGCCTTGTCCAGTCGCAGGGCACGGGCGAGGGCGTCGACGACGGAAGGGCTGGGGTTGGTCTCCTTGCCGCGTTCCAGGCGCGAGTAGTAGTCGATGCTGACTCCCGCCAGGGTGGCCAGCTCCTCGCGGCGCAGGCCGGGGGTGCGGCGCAGGCCGGGCCCGATCGGCACCCCCGCTTCCTCCGGGGTCACCCGGGTGCGGTGGGCGCGCAGGAAGCGTCCCAGTTCACTGCCGTCGCTGCCGCCCTGCTGCTCACGTGCCATGCGCCCAGTGTGGCAGGCCACCTGTTGCAAGTCTGTGCCCAGGACGAGCAGAACGTGGGGGGCCCTGTCACACCCCGGAACACCGCTCCCCGGCACAACACGGCCTGCCGCCGCTCGCGCGGGCCGAGCAGGCTGGACCCCGCCAGGGAAAACCATCTGTCCACCTCGCTCACAGGAGAGACATCCGTGTCCAGTCCCGTCGCGTCCACCCGGTCATCGGCCAGCACCGAGAACAGCCGTGCAGACGGTACCGGTGCCCGCTGGGCGCTGGCGGCCGCGCTGCTCGGCTTCTTCGTGATGACGCTCGACGCCCTGATCGTCAACGTCGCGCTGCCCGAGATCGGCCGAGACTTCGACAGCGGCATCACCGGGCTGCAGTGGGTGGTCGACGGCTACACGCTGATGTTCGCCGCACTGCTCCTGTCGGCGGGGTCCGTGACCGACCGGATCGGTGCGCGACAGGCGTTCGGGGCGGGGCTCGTGGTGTTCACCGCCGCCTCGGCGGCCTGCGGCTTCGCACCGAACCTGGGTGTGCTGGTCGTGGCCCGGCTGGTGCAGGGTGCGGGCGCCGCGGTGATCGTGCCGGCCTCGCTGGCGCTGATCCGCGAGGCGTTCCCCGACTCCGCGCAGCGGGCGCGGGCGATCTCGGTGTGGGCGATGGGCGGCTCGGTGGGTGCCGCGGCGGGCCCGGTACTGGGCGGCGTGCTCAGTGAGATCAGCTGGCGGATGATCTTCTTCGTCAACCTGCCGGTGGGCGTGCTGGCCCTGTTTCTGCTGGCCCACACTCTCCGCTCTCCGCGCCGCGCGGACACCCCGTTCGACTGGACCGGCCAGCTCACCGCGGTGGCGGCCATGGGCGGTCTGACGTACGCCGCGATCGAGGCCGGCGCGGTCGGGCTGACCGCTCCCCGGGTCCTGGTGGCATTGCTGGTCGCCGTGGTCGCGGGCGCGGCCTTCCTCATGGCGCAGGCCCGTGGCCGGAACCCGATGGTGCCGCTGCCGCTGCTCCGCGAGCGCACGATGGCGATCTCAGCGTCGATCGGCTTCGCTCTCAACGTCGGCTTCTACGGCATGATCTTCCTGCTCAGCCTGTACCTCCAGCAGGAGCACGGCCTGTCGCCGCTGGCCACCGGGCTGGCCTTCCTGCCGATGACCCTGCTGACCGCCTTCGTCAGCCCCACGGCCGCCTGGTGCGCCCGGAAGTTCGGCCCGCGCATGCCCATCATCACCGGGCAGCTCGCCATGACGGCGGGCCTCGTACTGCTCTGTGTCCCGCAGGCGTCGGCGCCCACCTGGCTGATGGTGCTGCTGATGATCCCGGTCGGCACGGGCGGCGGCCTCGCCGTACCGGCCGTGACCTCACTTCTCCTCGACCGCGTCCCGGCCGAGCGCGCCGGCACCGCCAGCGGCGTCCTGAACACCGCCCGCCAGATCGGCGGCGCCCTGGCCGTGGCCGTGTTCGGCGCCCTGGTGGCCCAGCACGCGACCTTCTTCCACGGCCTGCGCACCAGCCTGCTGACCGCCGCCGGCCTGGTCCTCCTCACCACCGCGGCCAGCCTGCTGCTCAGGCCCGCCCCGCAGCGGTGACCACCCGCTGAACATCACGCAAGGAGCACCACCCATGACCACCACCACGACCTGGACGGACGACGAACTCGACCGCATCGAGCACGCCGAGGAACTGGACATCGCGTCCCTGCGCTCCAGCGGCACGCTGAGCAGTTGGCGCACCATCTGGGTGGTCCGCGTCGACGACGAGATCTACGTCCGGTCCGTCTACGGGCCCGGCTCCGACTGGTACCGCGGCACTCGTGGCCGCCACGAGGGTTGCATCGCGGCCGGGGGTGTCACCAAGGACGTCGCCCTCCTCGACCTCGCCGACGAGACCGACGCAGACGAGATCAACGAAGCCGTCGACGCCGCCTACCGCCGCAAGTACGGGCACTACGCCCCGTCCATCATCCAGGCCATCACCAGCGACACGGCGAGCTCCACGACCATGCGGCTCGACCCCCGCTGAATCAACGGCCTCCCGCAGACTCCGGCGACCGGCTCCGGCCGCGCCGCCGGTCATCAAGAAAACCCAACCCCCACAGGAGAACTGTGCTTACCGCAAACGCGTACGCCGCCACGTCCGCGACCGAACCGCTCTCCCCGATGATGATCGAGCGGCGCGAGGTCGGCCCGCGTGACGTCCTTATCGACATCAAGTACTGCGGCATCTGCCACTCCGACATCCACCACGCCCGCAGTGAGTGGGGCGAGCAGGTCTACCCGGTCGTGCCCGGCCACGAGATCGCCGGTGTGGTCGCCGAGATCGGCTCCGAGGTCACCAAGTACGCCGTCGGCGACAAGGTCGGCGTCGGCTGCCTGGTCGACTCCTGCCGCGAGTGTGACTACTGCCAGGCTGGGCGCGAGCAGTTCTGCGTCAAGGATGGCGGCACCCTCACCTTCGGCGACACCGACAAGTACGGCCAGTTCACGCAGGGCGGCTACTCCACGCGCATGACGGTGGACCAGGACTTCGTCCTGAAGCTGCCCGACAGCGTGGACCTGGCCAACGCGGCCCCGCTGCTGTGCGCCGGCATCACCACCTACTCGCCGCTCAAGCGCTTCGGCGCCGGTCCCGGCAAGAAGGTCGCCGTCATCGGCTTCGGCGGGCTCGGCCATATGGCCGTCAAGTTCGCCAACGCCCTGGGCGCCGAGGTCACCGTGCTCTCGCAGTCGCTCAAGAAGCAGGATGACGGCAAGAAGCTCGGCGCCGACCACTACTACGCCACGAGCGACCCGGAGACCTTCGAGAAGCTGGCCGGCACGTTCGACCTCATCATCAACACGGTCAGCGCCAAGCTGGACCTGGACGCCTTCCTCGGTCTGCTGGCCGTCGACGGTGCTCTGGTCAACGTCGGCGCACCGGCCGAGCCGCTGTCGGTCAACGTCTTCTCCCTGCTGATGAAGGGCCGCACCTTCGCCGGCTCCCTCATCGGCGGGCTGCCGGAGACCCAGGAGATGCTCGACTTCGCCGGCGAGCACGGCATCGGCGCCGAGGTCGAGGTCATCGGCGCCGAACAGATCAACGAGGCGTACGACCGCGTCCTCGCCTCGGATGTGCGGTACCGCTTCGTCATCGACACCACGACGCTGGGCTGACCCACGGCCAGCAGCTGAAAGCACCCCGTACGGGGGCTGTTCCCCCGACGCCCCGTACGGGGCCCCTCCCGGACACGGACAGGGACACGGACACTCCATGACCACCATCGCCATCGTCGGAGCCGGACCCGGCCTCGGCGCCGCCGTCGCCCGCCGCTTCGGCCGCGAGGGCCACGAGGTCGCGCTCGTCGCCCGCGACCAGGCCCGGCTCGACGCCCTCGCCGCCGACATGGCCGACGAAGGCGTCACGGCGCGCGGCTTCTCCGCCGACGTGCACGACACCAAGTCCCTCCAGGCCGCGCTGGACGCGGCGCACACCACGCTCGGACCGATCGAGATCCTGCAGTACAGCCCCGTTCCCCGGGCCGACTTCATGCGCCCGGTGCTTCGGACCACAGCGGCGGACCTCACCGGGCCCGTCGAGTTCTCCGTCTACGGGCCGGTCACCGCCGTACAGCAGGTGCTGCCCGACATGTGCGCCCTCGGCCGCGGCACGATCCTGTTCGTCAACGGCGGCACAGCGGCGATCCCGCACCCCGGCCGGGCGGGCACGTCCATCGCGTTCGCCGCCGAGAGCGCCTACGGCCATCTGTTGCACGACACGCTCGCCGCCGAGGGCATCCATGTCGGCCAGCTGATCATTCCCGGTGCGGTCATCCCCGGGCACCACCGGAAGGACCCGGCCGTGCTGGCGGACACGCTGTGGTCCCTGCACGTCGACCGCCACGGCTTCCGTCGCTACGCCGACGACCTCGATTCCTGAACATCCCTGAACCGACGGGAGAGACACCGTGCTTGGCCTCGAACTCATCGTGGTCCTGGGCCTTGCCCTCCTGCTCGGGGAAGGCATCGGCCACCGACTGCGCATCGCACCGCCCGTGCTGCTGCTCGTCATCGGCGCGCTGCTGGGCTTCGTCCCGGCACTGCGTGAGGTCCACATGCCGCCTGAGGCCGTGCTGCTGCTGTTCCTGCCGGCGCTGCTGTACTGGGAGAGCCTGACGACCTCGCTCCGCCAGATCCGCAGCGACCTGCGCGGCATCGTCCTGATGGGCACCACCCTGGTGATCGTCACTGCGGGTGCCGTCGCTGTCGTAGCCCATGCGCTGGGGTTGGACTGGGGCCCGGCCTGGGTGCTGGGCGCCGCGGTCGCCCCTACTGACGCCACCGCCGTCGGTGTCCTCGCCAAGTCCCTGCCTCGCCGCAACGTCACCCTGCTGCGTGCCGAGAGCCTGATCAACGACGGCACCGCGCTCGTGGTCTACGGCCTCGCGGTGGGCATCACGGTCGGCGAGGAACATCTGACGTTCCCCCACGTCACGTGGCTGTTCCTGGTCTCCTACATCGGCGGTGCCGCCGCTGGCGCGCTCACGGCCTGGCTCGGCATCCAGGTGCGCCGCCGCTTCCACGATCCGCTGATGGGCAACGTGGCGGTCGTCATCACACCGTTCACGGCGTTCCTCCTGGCCGAGCTGATCCATGCCTCGGGGGTCCTCGCCGTCGTCGTGGCCGGGCTGATCATGAGTCAGGCGTCCCCCCGGCTGGTCGGGGCTGCGACGCGTCGCCAGGGCGAGGAGTTCTGGACTCTGTCGACCTTCGTCCTCAACGGCGCCCTGTTCGTCCTGGTCGGTCTTGAGGCGCAGTCAGCCGTGCGCGGTCTGCACGGGAACGACCTCACCCATGCGCTGATCGCGGTCGGCGCCGTCTCGGCCGTACTCGTGGGAGCACGGTTCGCCTTCCTGTTCACGGCGGTCCATCTGATCCGCCTGGTCGACCGCCGCCCGCAGCAGCGGCTGCGCCGGATGAACTATCGCGCCCGTGTGGTCAGTTCCCTGTCCGGTTTCCGTGGTGCCGTGTCCCTGGCGGTGGCACTGTCGGTGCCGACCGCGCTGGACTCGGGCGCGCCGTTCCCGGACCGCGACACGATCGTCTTCGTCACCTCGGGCGTCATCGTTACCACGCTGGTGGTGCAGGGCCTGCTGCTTCCCGTGGTGGTCCGCTGGGCCCGCCTGCCCCGCGACACCTCGGTCGACGAGGAGCTGTACCTCGCGGAGACCTCCGCTACGGAGGAGGCCCTCAAGTCGCTTCCCCAGGTGGCCGAGGAACTCGGCACCGACGCGGCCGTCACGGAGCGCATGCGCCACGAGTACGAGACCCACCTGCAGGTTCTGCGAGCGAGCGGCGGAGAGGCCGACGACGAGGAGGCGCTGCGCCACGACCGGCACTACACCGCGCTGCGCCTCGAACTCCTCGCCCACAAACGCGCCACCGTCCTGCGGCTGCGCGACGAGCACGAGATCGACGACACCGTGCTGCGCCAGGTCCAGCGGCGCCTCGACATCGAGGAGGTACGCCTGTCCCGGCAGCAGTCGGCCGAGTGACCCTCCCGGTCACCGTGCCGCCTGGGCCCTGATCTGGTCGAGGGCGTCGTTGAACCCGTCCGGCGTGCCGCTGGAGCCCGCCAGCCGGGAGACGCGCACCTCGTCGATGTTCCGGCCGATGACGACGTCCGGGACGGCCTCGGCGAAACGTTCCTGGTAGTCGAGCGAGGTGGGGATCGTGGCGTTCGGGGTCACCTCGGCATCGGCGATGACATCGTCGTCGAGGGTGACCGTCACGTCGATGCTGGAGGGCAGGCCCCCGTACCACCCCGTCGCACGGTACGTGCCGTCGGCGTAGCCGGAGTTCCGGGCGGACACCGACGGGGACGAGGAGGCCGTGGCCCGCCGCGTGCCCGCCCCGCCCTGCTCCTCGTCCGCGGCGGAGCAGCCGGCGACGGCCGCGGAGACGGAGGCTCCGAGCAGCGTCGCGGTCGCGATCTTCCTGTGCAGGGCTGACATGGCTCGTCGTGCTCCTTTGATTGCGCTGGTCATGCTGTCTGCTGCTGCGCCCGGCGGCCCGTGAACACTTCACCGGGGAAGTCCCGCGACACCTCGACATGCCCGTCGGCGTGCATCCGCACGTACGCGAAGGGGAAGTCGTGGGCGAGCGTGGGTCCTTCGGTGAAGAACAGCGCGGTCGCCAGTCCGTCGGCGACCGCGGCCTCGTCGGCGACGGCCCACGTGGCGACGACGCCCCTGACCGGCCGACCCGTGCGGGCATCGACCACGTGATGCAGCCCTTCGCCCCAGGCGCGCCGGTTGACCGCCGACGCGCACAGCGCCCGGCCCTTCAGATCCGCCACTCCGATGACGAGCCGCGGATCGAATGGGTGCTCAAGACCGACCCGGATGGTCGGCCCGCCCTCGTGCCGTAGATCGCCGCCGCCGTCCACGACGAACCGCTCAATGCCGGCGCCTCGCAGGACGTCCGCGACCAGATCGACGAGGTAGCCCTTCCCGGCCGCGCCGACGTCGATCACGAGCGGACGCCGGGTGACGACGAGCGCGCCGTCCCGGACGACATCGGCGACCCAGGTCACCCGGCCCCGGGCGCTCTCCTGGGCCCGGATCGCCGCTGGAGCGGGCGTGAGCGAGTAAGCGGGGTCGTATCCGAGCAGCTCCAGATCGCGGCCCACGAGGGGATCGACGGCGCCCGAAGTGGCCGCGGCAAGACGGTCGTACAGGTCGAACAGGGCCAGGGAATCGTCCGGGAACTCGAACCGGCCGCCGTGCGGTGCGGCGGCGATCCGGGAGACCAGTGAGTCCGGCCGGAATCGGGAGTACGTGGCGTCGAACCGGCGTATCCGCTCCAGGACGTCCGCGCGCACGCCCTCGGCAAGGGGCTCGTCCGTCTCGATGCTCCACCGGGTGCCGATGGCGTCGAAGGCGACGCGATGCACAGCCACTGTCCGTACCTCTCACCCGTCGAAGGCCGGGCTCGGGCCTTTGGCGTCCACGGTGCCGTGCGCGACCGGTGCGAGGGAGACCGTGTGATGCCGGGGAACGCCGTTCCAGGGTGTGACAGGGCCTGCCTCACGCCGCTCATCTGCGCTATCCATCAGACTGTGCTCGCGACGGGCATGGGAGAAAGGGCACGGCCAGTGAGGAACACAGGCACTGCGGAGCACGCTCCACAGGCCGGGGCGCGCCCCGTACTGGTCGGCAGTCGGGTGACCACGTTCGAGCTCTTCTTCGACCTCGTGTACGTCATCACCCTCACCCGCGTCACCCAGTACATGGCCCAGGAGCACAGCGGTCTCGGTGTGCTCCACGGCGTGCTGCTTCTGGCTCTGGTCTGGTTCTCGTGGTCCGCGTACGCCTGGCTGGGCAACCAGGCCCGGGCCGACCTCGGCGTCGTACGGCTGGGGATGACACTCGCCATGGCCGGGGTCTTCGTGATCGCGTTGACCGTCCCGGAGGCGTGGGACGACTCCCCAGGTGGGCTGTACGGGCCGCTGGTGCTGCCCTGTGCCTACCTGCTCGTGCGCAGCGTGCACCTCGTCATCTACGCGCACCTGGCGCGCGGCGACCGGGGGCTGCTGCGGCAGATCGCCGTGTCGTGGCCGCCGGTGCTGTCCGGCTCCGCCCTTCTCATCGTCGGCGCGGCGATCGGCGGCCGATGGCAGACGGCGCTGTATGCCGCGGCAATCGTGGTGGACTGGGGCGGCGTCTACCTCACGTCGCGGCGGGGCAGTTGGCGCATCCACAGCGCGCCGTACTTCACCGAGCGGCATCAGCTGTTCGTCATCATCGCGATCGGCGAGTCACTCATCGCCATGGCCGCCGGCGCCACGGACCGTCCGCTCGGCGTGCCTCTGCTGGCGGCCGGCGTTCTGGGCGTGGCGGCGGCAGCGGGCCTGTGGTGGCTGTACTTCGACGTGGTGAGCCTGCTGGTGGAGCACCGGCTGGCCGAGACACGGGGGCGGGCCCGTCTCAGCCTGGCGGTCAACGCCTACGGCTACGCGCACTTCCCCATCGCGGCGGGCATCGTGCTGACCGCGCTCGGCGTCGAGGGCGTCGTGGCGTACGCCGACAGCGGCAAGGGACTGGGCGGCTTCTACGCCGGCGTACTGTGCGGCGGAGCCGCCACGTATCTCGCCGGTCTGCTGCTCTTCGGCCGTATCTCCGCCGGGGTGTGGGGCCCGTTCCGCCTGGCCGCTGTGTGCCTGCTGCTCGCCTGGCTCCCGGCGGCGGTCGTGCTGCCGCCGCTGGCCGGGCTGTCCGGCGTCGTGGTGCTGCTGGCCGCAGTGGCCGCCTGCGAGACCTGGTGGTACGCGGAACTGCGCCGGAGCGTGCGCCCGGAACAGGGGTCAAACGACCCAGTCTGACAGTGCCGTGCCCCGTGGGACAGATGGGAGAGGGGCTCTGTCACACCCCGGCTCACCGCTCCCCGGCATGGCACGGCCTGTCACATGTCCACCGGGCTCAGCATGCTGCAGCAAGACCGCAATCTCCCCCCATCGAGAGAGTGGGCATGACTGCCGAGCCCTCCGCATCAGATGTGTTTCCCCCCACCCAGCCCCCGTCCGCACCGACTCGCCGGACCTTCATCGCGACGACCTCCGTGGCCGGCGGTGTCCTCGCGGCGGGCGGTCTGGCCGCAGGTACGTCGCTGCTCGGTGCCGAGGCGGCCGCGGCCGCCTCGGCACCACCCGGCAGCCGTGTCACCTTGACCGTCAACGGCCGTCGGCACACCGTCACGGTGGACAACCGCACCTCGCTGCTGGACCTGTTACGCGAGCACCTGGGGCTGACCGGCTCCAAGAAGGGCTGCAACGCCGGTGCCTGCGGTGCCTGCACGGTCCTGGTCGACGGACGCCGGGTCAACTCCTGCCTGACGCTCGCGATTCGCCTGAACGGTGCCGTGGTCACCACGATCGAGGGCCTGGCCGACGGCGACGAACTGCACCCGCTCCAGCAGGCGTTCATCGACCAGGACGCCTTCCAGTGCGGCTACTGCACCCCGGGCCAGATCATGTCCGGCGTCGGCTGCATCCAGGAGGGCCACACCGGCTCCGAGGACGAGATCCGGGAGTGGATGAGCGGCAACATCTGCCGCTGCGGCTGTTACGTGAAGATCGTGCGCGCGGTCGAGCAGGCCGCCGCCGATGGGAAGTAAGGGGCCACCCGCCATGTATCCCTTCACGTACACGAAGGCCACCGACACCCGCGAGGCACTCGACGCCGGGCAACGCGGCGGACGCTACATCGCCGGCGGCACCACCCTGGTCGACCTCATGCGGGAGACCGTCGAGCACCCCGGCACACTGGTCGACATCGGCGGACTGCCGTTGCACGAGGTGAGAGTCACCGAGCGCGGCGGCCTGCGCATCGGCGCGCTGGTGACGATGGCCGAAGCCGCCACGCACCCCAAGGTCCGCATCGCCTACCCCGTCGTCTGCCAGGCGCTGGAGCTGAGCGCCTCCGCCCAGCTGCGGAACATGGCGACGATCGGCGGCAACATCATGCAGCGCACCCGGTGCACGTACTTCCGCGACGTCACGGCCGCCTGCAACAAGCGTGAGCCCGGCTCGGGTTGCGCCGCGCTGGAGGGCTTCAACCGCACCCACGCCATCCTCGGCACGTCCGACTCCTGCGTGGCCACCCACCCCTCCGACGTCGCCGTGGCCTTCGCGGCACTGGAGGCGCGGGTGCACCTCCTCGGCCCGGACGGCGAGCGCACCGTCCCCTTCGCCGACTTCCTGCTCAAGCCGGGCAGCACCCCGAACCGCGAACAAGCGCTGCGACAAGGCGAGTTGATCACCGCCGTCGAGATCCCGGCCCACGCGCGGCCGCTCGCGTCCGGCTACCTGAAGGTCCGGGACCGGCAGTCCTACGAGTTCGCGCTGACCTCGGCGGCCGTCGCACTGCACATCCGCCGCGGGGTGATCCGCCAGGCGAAGGTCGCCGCCGGAGGCGTGGGCACCGTGCCCTGGAAGCTGCCCGCCGTCGAGCAAGCCGTCATCGGTGAACGGCCCTCGGACCGGCTCTGGGCCGAGGCCGCCGACCACGCGGCGGACGGCGCCCACCCGCTTCGGCACAACCGCTTCAAGGTCGAGCTGCTCAAACGCACCGTCGAACGCCAGCTGCGCATCGTAGGAGACATCGCATGAGCCCCCAGCCGCAGGCAGCCGTCGGCGCGCCGCTCTCCCGCGTGGACGGGCGGCTGAAGGTGACCGGCCAGGCGAAGTACGCCGCCGATCAGGAACCCGAGGGGCCCGAGGGAGTCGTGCACGCCGTCGTCGTCGACAGCAGCGTGGGCCGGGGCCGGATCACCGGCATCGACACCCGCGCCGCCGAGGCCCAGCCGGGTGTATTGAAGGTGATCCACCACCGCAACGCCCCCAAGCTGCCCTACAGGCCCAATCCGGGCTCGCTGAACCTTCCGGGTGAGCGGCTGCGCGTCTTTCAGGACGACCAGGTCCGCTTCCACGGCCAGCCGGTCGCCGTCGTCGTGGCCGCCACCTTGGAAACCGCCCAGCACGCGGCGAGCCTGGTGAGCATCGACTACGACAGCGAGCGGCCCGCCACCGACCTCTCCGAAGCACCGGCGGCAGGCGAGCCCAGGACCTATGCGCGCGGCGACGCGGAGGCGGCCCTGCGATCCGCTCCCGTACGGCTGGAGATGACGTACCGGCCGGCCCGCAACCACCACAACGCGATGGAGCTCCACGCCACCGTCGCCCGCTGGGACGGCGACCGGCTGACGCTGTGGGACAAGACCCAGTGGGTGCGGAGCCCCCGTGACGAACTCGCCGCGAACTTCGGCATTCCGGCGGAGAACATCCGTGTCATCTCCCCCTTCGTCGGCGGCGCGTTCGGCAACGCCGCGCGGGCCTGGCCGCACATCACCATCGCGGCCCTCGCCGCCCGCGAGACGGGACGCCCGGTCAAGCTAGTCCTGACGCGCAAGCAGCTCTACTTCGGAGTGGGCTACCGGCCGTCGTACGAGTACACGGTGCGCCTCGGCAGCGACCGCCGAGGCCGGCTCACCGCCATGACCCACGACCTGCGCGCCGAGACGTCGAGGTACGAGACGTTCGCCGAGCGCGGCGTCATCGCTCCGGGCCAGATGCTGTACATCACGCCCAACGTCAGCCAGACACACCGTACGGTGCCGCTGGACGTGAACACCCCGACCCCGATGCGCGGCCCCGGCTACACCACCGCCGCCTTCGCCGTCGAGAGCGCCATGGACGAGCTCGCCCACGAACTCGGCATCGACCCCATCGAGCTGCGGCAGCGCAACGAACCCGACAACGACCAGTCCAACGGGCGGCCGTTCTCCACCCGGCGGCTGCGCGAGTGCTACACCATCGGCGCCCGCGAGTTCGACTGGAGCCGTCGCAACCCCAGGCCCCGCTCGACCCGCGACGGCGACTGGCTGATCGGCACCGGCATGGCGACCGCCCTCTACGACACCCTGCGCTCCCCCGGCCAGGCCCGGGTGCGGCTGGACGCCGACGGCACCGCCCTGATCGAGTCCGCGACCAGCGACATGGGCCCCGGCACCTACACCTCCATGACCCAGGTCGCCGCCGACGCCCTCGGCCTCGCGGTCCGCAACGTGACCGTCCGGCTCGGCGACACCACCATGCCCGAGGCCCCGATCCACGGCGGCTCGCAGACCATGGCCAGCGTGGGAACCATCGTCCAGGACGGCTGCGACAAGCTGCGCCGGCAGGCGGTCGAACTCGCCGTCCAGGACTCGCGATCACCGTTGTACGGCGTCGACGCGGAGGGCGTGGTGGTGCGCGGCGGCCGGATGCATGTGCGGGACAACCCCGCCCGCGGGGAGACGTACCGGCAGCTGCTCACCCGCAACGACCGTGCTCACCTGGAGTCGATGGGCTCCTGGACCCCGGGGCAGTCCCGGTCCTCCATGTACGCCTACGGGGCGGTGTTCGCCGAGGTCGGCGTGGACGCCCGACTGGGCCTGGTGCGGGTACGGCGCATGCTCGGCGTCTTCGACGTGGGCCGCATCATCAGCCCCAAGCTCGCCGACAGCCAGGCCCTGGGCGCCATGGTCGGCGGCATCGGCACGGCCCTGCTGGAGCACACGGTCACCGACCACCGCGACGGCCGGATCGTCAACGCCAACCTCGCCGACTACCTGGTCCCGGTGAACGCCGACGTCCCCGACCTCAAGGCGATCTACGTCGACGGGCGCGACGACGAGGCCGACCCCATCGGCGTCAAGGGCCTCGGCGAAGTCGTCCTGGTCGGCGTGGCGCCCGCCATCGCCAACGCCGTCTTCCACGCCACGGGCCGACGGGTGCGCGAACTGCCCATCACCGCCGAGTCCCTCCTGTGATCACCGTCGGGCGGCGGCTCCACACACCGCCGGCCGCCTCCACGGCCTCTGTGCGCCAGCCGTGCACGACCAGGCCGAGCCGGTCCACTGTCACATCCGCCTCCGGAAGGTCCCGGTCACCAGGTCGTGGCCACGGTGCGGACCGTGGCCCAGGTGTCGCCCTTGTGGGCGTAGTCGGTGGTGAGTTGCAGCCGCCAGTCGGCGCGATTGCCGTACACGGTCGCGTCCGTGACGGTCCGGGCGACGAGGCGAGCCGTGTCGCCCTCGATGTCGAGTGTCGTCTTCTTCTCGTCGATCGTGTGGTAGACGAACCGGCCCTGCCGCATCTCGGCCAGCCATTCGGCTTTCGGCTGCACATAGCCGGTCATGTGGGTGAGGGTGAAGTCGTCGTCGAGCAGGTCGTCGAGCGCCGCGGTGTCTCCCTCGTCCATGGCGTCCAGATAGGCGCGGTGAGCGTCGAAGATCTCCTCGCGGGCTCTCTGGTCGGCTGACGGCTGCACGGTGGCTCCTGACGTGGGTGCGGTCCTGTCGGCGGACGCGGACAGTGCGGGGGCTGATGTGGGTGTCGACGACGGCGTGCAGGAGGCCGCCGACACAGCCAGGGCCGCCCCCGCCGCCAGACCTGTCCATCCCCAGGATCGCTTCATCGGCCCGGCTCCGCGTTCTGCAGCGGCCATCGGTGACCAGGCCGTCGGCCTCGGCACGACCCCAGCTTCCGGGCTCGTAGGCGACCGGCTTCCCGTCGGGGCCGAGCAGCGCCCCGACGATGCGCTAGGACGACGCCGACCCCGTCGCGACGCCCCTTCAGCGCCCGGCCGACGAGCTCCTCTTTGGTGAAGGGCCCGTAGACCTCGGCGGTGTCGATGAAGGTGACGCCCAGGTCGAGCGCCCTGTGGATCGTACGGATCGATTCCGCGTCATCCGTGCTCGCCCCGGTATAGGCGTGGGACATCGACATCGCGCTCAGACCGATGCGGGAGACCTCCAGATCGCCCAGCTTGGTGTACTTCATCGTCCGCTCCCTGTGTCTCGGATTCCTGGGCACACCCGCGGATGCCCTGTGCTGGAGCGCCTGATCTTCGAGCTACAAGGCAGCCTGCTGCGGTCGCTCGCCGTGTGGGAGACCGCACCGTTCCGGGGAGTGGTGTTCCGGGGTGTGACAGGGCCCCCAGGGCCACCCCCAGACCGACCCCATACGCTTCCGGCCGGAACATCCCGTAGTTGTACGGGAGTCCGGCCGGGGACGGGAGGACGTTGTGCTGCGTTGTTCGGCTTGTGTGGCCGGTCAGCCGGTCAGCGGGGCGGTGCTTCCACGCCCGTCAGCGCGAGGGACGCTGCCGGAAGCCGGTCACCGTGGATGGTGATCTGCGCGACGGCGGCGTTGAGCTCCTGGAGTTCGTCGGGGCTGAACCTGACTTCTTCCGCGCCGATGTTCTCCAGGAAGTGGGACAGCCTGGTGGTGCTGGGTATCGGCACGATCCACGGCTTCTGGGCCTGCAGCCAGGCGAGGTCGATCTGGGCGGGCGTGGCGCCCTTGCGTACGGCCCACTCCTGGAGGAGCTGGACGAGTGGCATGTTGGCGGCCAGGTTGTCCCGGCTGTTGCGGGGCATCGCGGTCCGACGGTCTCCCTCTGTGAACGGGAAGTACGGACTCATCGCGCCGGTCGTGAAGCCCATGCCCAGGGGCGCCCAGCACACGAAGCCGATGCCGAGTTCCTCGCAGAGCGGCAGGACCTGCTCCTCCGGTCCGCGCCACAGCATGGAGTACTCGTTCTGGATCGCGGTGAGCGGCAGGACCGCGTGAGCCCGGCGGATGGTCCCCAGGCCCGGCTCGGACAGGCCCCAATGCCGCACCTTGCCCTGAGCGACGAGTTCCTTCACCGTGTCCGCGACGTCCTCGATCGGGACGGTGGGATCCACCCGGTGCTGGTAGAGCAGGTCGATGTGGTCCGTCCGCAGGCGCCTCAGTATGCCGTCGACGACCTGCCGGATGCGGTCGGGACGGCTGTTCAGGCCGGTGTTCGCCCCGGTGTCCGGGTCGATGTTCCAGCCGAACTTGGACGCGATCACCACGTCGTCGCGGACGGTCCGGAGGGCTTCGCCGAGGATCCGTTCCGACTCGAACGGCCCGTACGCCTCGGCCGTGTCGAAGAACGTCACTCCCTGGTCGAAAGCTGTCCGGATGAGGGCGACCATGTCCTTGCGGCTGGTGACCGGACCGTAAAGGTTGCCCGGCATGGTCTGGGTGCCGAGGCCGATGCTGGAAACCTTCAGGGACCCGGGCCCGGACCCGAGCCGTCGGTGACCAGTCTGCGTGATGGCCGCGGTCACCGGGCTGCGACGGCCGACGGGGCCCTTGGTGCCGGTCTCGGACGATGCGGTTTGCGCCTGTGCCAGTGTGGCCGGCGCGGCCACCACCGAGGTGGCTGCCAGCCCGGCCGCACCCATCAGGAAGCCGCGACGGCCGCGGTCGGTCGAGTTGCCGTTCGGCGTGCTGTCCTGTTCGTGCATGCGTTACATCCCTCATGTTGGTCGGTTGAGAGCACCCTCGGTGCGTTACCGCATCGCAGTCGGTGGCGAAGAAGCGGACCGCGCCGGAGACGAGCACCTGGGCACTTCGTCCGGCGGTATCGGCTCACCACGTCCGTGAATTCGGATGACGTCCCGGCTTGTCCGGTGAGGGGCGCGTCCTGTGGTGCCGATGTTGCCGGGCGGTCAGTAAAACTCAAGCAGAGCGCCCGCCGGGGTGGGAGGCCGGGCTGTTCCACGCCGTGCCAGTGCCCCCCAAAAACCGGGCAAAGATCCCTTTTGGCCGGGCTCGGCCCGGACCGCGGGACCGCAACTGGCGGGCGTCATGAAATCCCGAGACTGTCGAGCCAATCGCCCACCTCCGCCTCGGCATTGTCCATATCGTCTCGTGAGATCGTGAACGCATTACTGATCACAGTGGAATCAGCAAGCTTTTCGGTGACGATTTCAACAGTTCCCGACAGGCGGCTTCCGCCATGAGTGGTGAATAGAATGATGTTCTTTTTGTTGAAATCATGCTGTTCAAGGAACGTGTGCACCGGCATCGGCAGGCTGTACCACCAGATCGGATAGCCGATGAATACGGTGCCATATTCTTCAAGGTTCGGTATCAGGGTTTTGAGTTTCGGCCTTTCGTCGTCTTCTTGCTGTTTTAGTGCGAGATCTGACAGGGTTTTGTGATCGAGGGGCAACTCTTCCGCTGTCTCGATGCGGAATACCTCGGCGCCCGTGCTCTCCCCGATGATTTGAGCGACGTATTGGGTGTTCCCGAGAACCTTTCCATCAACGACATGAGTGCTGTTCTGCTCGTTCTCCGTCATGTTGTTCGGGTCATCGGTTTCCGGCATCGAAAAGTAGGCGACCAAAGTGCGTGAATTATCCAATGGCGGGACGGTTTTCGAGGCTTCGGAACCGCCGAGTGCCTCGCCTGCCCCTCTTATTATTGAACAGCCCGCGGTTCCGGCTCCCGCCAGTGCGACGGTGGTCAGTGCAAGAAATTTCCGGCGCGTGGTGCTTGTCATCTCAGTGAACTCCGTTTCGTCGGCATGGGCGATTTCCTGGGGCCACGTGGAACTGTGGTCGCATCGACTACATGGTGAGGCGTTCCTGGTGTATTCGTCGTGCAGAGACGCCGATGCGCCGCAGTAGGCGTTGGTTCGCCAACACGGCGGGGTTCGGACCCACAATGAAGAACGCGCCCTTCGCGACTGCCTCTGCAGACAGCGTGTTGGCGAGATCTTCACGGCGGAACCGGCCGACACTAATGGTGGCCTGCATGCGGTTACCAGACGCCGCTTGGTACTCCTCGATCACGTCACGGTAATAGGCGTCTTCCGGGCTACGGACGGCCCACAGCAGGTGAATCTTCCGCGTGGTGTGGTGAGCTGCTGCCAGGCTGAGCAGCGGCGCCACACCCGCGCCCATCCCGACGAGCACGAGCGGAGCTTCGCGGTGCCGCCCCTGGATGATCGATTCGAAGCGGCCGAACGGCCCCTCCAGGCGGACGCGGGTTCCCACTTCGACATTGTCGAGACGCCGGGTGAAGTCTCCGTGCTGCCGAATCGTGAAGGCCAGGGTCTTCTGGTTGTCGTCGGTCACCGAGAAGGGGTGCCATTCCCTACTCGCAGAAGAAGACCCCTCGAAGCTGAGGAAGAAGAAGTCGCCCGGCCGGAGGGTCGCCGCTTTGCTGTCGAGGCCCACCGACACCCTGCGGGTCGCCCCACCGCGCGTTTCGTTGCTGGTGACTGTCCCCATCAGATACGTGTCGGGCGCGATCCATTTCTTCCAGACATAGATGCCGAGCGCCGTCACTGTGTACAGATCGAAAAGCATCATGAACGCGAAGTACTGATTCACTCTCACGAGCAGGTGGGCGTGCAGCCAGATCATCGCCACGATCACCAGGTTGAGTCGATGAATCCACACGGATAGCTGGCGGCGGAGGACGGTCTCCAGAAGTCCCTTGACCTTCAGCAGCAGTCTCGACCTGTCGACGAACCACCCACTCATAAAGAACATCGAGTAGCACAGCACTGCGAGCGCTCCATAGAACCCCCAATCCCCCAGAATTCGAGCCAGGTGGCTCGGGGAGTAGGAGTTGTCACTGTGCACATATACTGCCGCGATTGCCAGTACGCCGAGTGCTCCATGCAGGCCGTAGATGGCCGGAAGTCCCACGAAGCGGTGCAGCCAGGCCGGTCTCACGCTGAGCACGATGGACAACAGCCACCATGTATAGGCAATCAGGCCGAGGAATACATAGAACTTCAGGAGGTCGGGTTCAGTGGCCACGAACTCGTAGGTGAGAATCAGCGGGAGCGGAAACACCACCGCGAAGCTCCAGAACAGCAGCTTACGTAGCATCGTCAGGACTCCACCTGAGCTGTCCGGTTCGGCTCGCTCGACCATTGTCCGACCTCAGGCGTTCCGGCATCGCCCACAAGGGAAAAACCTTGCCTGCCCGTGTCTCGCACATTTTGCAGGTTGACGTAAATGAGTGTTGCCATAGTCAGGGCAGCAACAGCGATCAGAGCAATCGCTTTGTATTTCGGATTCACGCGCAAGCCCTTTTCGGCGAGGGCGACTTGGAGGTCTTACTCATCGAGTACTCTTCCTGTTTTCCTTGTGTGGATTTCCTGACCGCAGACCCGTTGCGACGAGTGCGGGGGAGTGCGGTGCCGGCGGTCTCAGTGCGAGCGCAACGCGCACGCGGGCAGGGCGCGACGACCCCAGACCCGTGTCGGTACGTCGGCCCTTGCCGGCCGATCAGGAGAAAAAGATGGGCAGGCGCGGAACATAGGGTGCTTCAAGAGCGTCGACCTCGTCGTCGGTCAGCTCGATGTCGATCGCCGCGACGGCGTCGGCCAGGTGGTGCGGCTTGGTGGCGCCCACGATCGGGGCCGAGACCACCGGGTTCTTGAGCACCCAGGCCAGCGCGATCTGCGCCATGGACACCCCGCGCTCCTCGGCGATCTTCTGCACCGCGTCGACGATGGCCTTGTCGCTGTCGAGGAAGAGCGGCCGGCCGTTCATGTCGACCTGGCGGTCCTCCTCCGACCTGCGCGTCGTGCCCTGCTCGCCCCAGGGGCGGGTCACCTTTCCCCCGGCGAGCGGGCTCCACGGGATACTGCCCACGCCCTGGTCCGCGAGCAGGCCGAACATCTCCCGCTCCTCCTCGCGATGGATCACGCTGTAGTGGTCCTGCATGGACACGAACTTCGTCCAGCCGTTCGCCTCCGCGGCGTGCTGCAGTTTCGCGAACTGCCATGCCCACATCGAGGAGGCGCCGATGTAGCGGGCCTTGCCCGCCTTGACCACGTCGTGCAGCGCCTCCATCGTCTCCTCGACCGGTGTCTCGGGGTCGAAGCGGTGGATCTGGTACAGGTCGACGTAGTCCGTGTCCAGGCGCCGCAGCGAGGCGTCGATCTGCTCCATGACTGCCTTGCGCGAGAGCCCCGCGCCGCCCGGCCCCTGGTGCATGGGCTGGAACAGTTTCGTGGCGAGGACGATGTCGTCGCGCTGGGTGTACTTCCGCAGCGCGCGTCCGACGATCTCCTCGGAGGTGCCCAGACCGTAGATGTTGGCGGTGTCCCAGAACGTGATGCCGAGTGCGACGGTCTGCCGGAAGATCGGCTCGGCCGCCGTGTCGTCGAGCACCCATGGCATCCGTTTCGCGGGGTCGCCGAAGCTCATGCAGCCGAGCGCGATACGGCTGACTTTCAGGCCCGAGGTTCCGAGACGCGTGTACTCCATGACCAACTTCCTCTGACTGATCTGTAGGGCTGCTCTGTAGGGCTGCTCTGTGGGGCAGATCTGTTGTGCTGATCTGTTGTGGTGCTTGGGCCGACGCCGGCTCAGTAGTAGCGGCCTCCCTGTGGGGTGGGCAGGGCGTCGAGTTCGGCGAGGTCCTCGGCGCTGAGCCGCACGTCGGCCGCACCGGCGTTGTCCTGCAGGTACTCGGGTGTCTTGGTGCCGGGAATCGGGACGACGTACTCCCCCTGGGCCAGCACCCAGGCCAGCGCCACCTGCGCCGGGGTGACACCGAGGCGGTCGGCGATCTCGCGAACCTTGTCGGTGATGGCGCGGTTGATCGCCAGGGCATCGTCCTGGAAGCGGGCCAGGCCGCGCCGGAAGTCCTCCTGCGGCAGGTCGTCGTCCGAGGAGAAGCGGCCGGTGAGGAAGCCCTTGCCGAGCGGTGAGTACGGCACGAAGGCGATGCCCTGCTCTTTGCAGTGGCAGTACCTCGGTCATCCAGTCCCGCGTCCACAGCGACAGTTCGGACTGCAGCGCCGTGATCGCGTGAACGGACTGGGCCCGCCTGATCTGCTCGACGCTCACCTCGGACAGACCGATCGCGCGGGCCTTGCCCGCCTCCACGGCTTCCGCCAGCGCGCCCACGCTCTCCTCGATCGGCACATCCGGGTCGACGCGGTGCAGGTAGTAGAGGTCCACGTGGTCCGTGCCGAGGCGCCCGAGACTCTCGTCGATCGAGCGACGGATGTGCTCCGGGCGGCCGTCGACGCCGGTGACCGCACCGTCCTTGCCCAGCACGCCGACCTTGGTGGCCAGTACGGCGCGCTCGCGGTGGCCGTCCGCCAGGGCGCGCCCGACCAACTGCTCGTTCGTGTAGGGGCCGTACACGTCGGAGGTGTCCAGCAGGGTCATCCCCAGGTCGAGGGACTGATGGATCACCGAGACCAGCTCGGCCTCGTCGCGCGGGGTCGCCTGGTCGTAGCTGAAGCTCATGCCCATGCAGCCCAGGCCGACGACGCCGACCTCGGGGCCGTCGGGGCCGAGGGTGGTGGTGCGCATGCTGTTCGTCCTTTCGGTCTTCGGTGGTTCGGACCGGGGTTCGGTGCGCGGGCGACGCACCGGCCGGGGTGAGTGCTGTGTCAGTCCGCGAACCCGGTACGCGATGCTCCGATCCGTGACGCGTGCGCCGAGTCGGACGCCGCCAGATCGAGCAGGACCATCGCGTCGTACTCGGTGCTGCCGGGCTCGGCGTGGTACACGACCAGCCGGTGGCCGGGGGTGCCTTCCAGCTGCATGGACTGGTAGCCGAGGGTGAGGTCGCCGACGTCCGGGTGGTGGAACGTCTTGCGGCCATAGGAGTGGCCGCGTACGTCGTAGCGTTCCCACAGGCGGGCGAACTCCGGGCTCTTGAGCAGGAGTTCACCGGCGAGCTGGGTGAGGTCGGGGGCGTCCGGGTCGGTACCGGCCAGGGCCCGCAGGCGGGCTACGCAGCCGCGGACCTGGTTGCCCCAGTCGTCGAAGAGGTCGCGGGCGGTGGGGTGGAGGAAGACGTAGCGTGCGATGTTGCGCTGTCTCGCGGGCCAGTCCTCCATCCCGGCGAGGAGTCGCAGTCCGCCCGGGTTCCAGGCCAGTACGTCGCCCGTGCGGCTGACCACGTGCGCGGGCTGGGGCCGCATGGCCTCCAGCAGGAGCTTTACTCCGGGCCGTACGGAGCGGGTGGGCGCGGTGGGCGGTTTTGGAGATGTACGCGCGGCATGCGCGGCCAGGCTGCGCAGGTGGTCGTGTTCCGGCTCCTCCAGCCGGAGGGCGCGGGCGAGGGAGTCGACGACGGACGGGCTGGGGTGGGTCTCCTTGCCGCGCTCCAGCCGGGTGAAGTAGTCGATGCTGATCCCGGCCAGGGTGGCCAGTTCCTCACGGCGCAGTCCGGGTGTGCGACGCGCGCCGGCACCGGGTGGTAGGCCGACCTCCTCGGGGGTCACCTGGGCCCGTCGGGCGCGTAGGTAGCGCCCCAGCTCGGTGCCGCCGCTGTGTTGCTCACGATCCATGTCTTCCGAGTGTGGGGACGACACGACTTGGGTGGAAGGCGGATGGGGTGCCCTGTCACGGCACTGAACAGCACTCCGGGTTGCAACGCGGTCTGCCACATGGCGAGCCGGAGGTGCAGGCTTGACGTTCGTAGAACATCTCCGTTCCCGGCAGCCGCGCATCACGACGAACCAGCTCGTGGCCGCGCTCGGCCGGGCAGTGGACGACCTCGGCGCGCCGGAGGTGCTTGTCTACACCGCTGACCACCGAGTGACGGCGCGCCCCACGACTTCGAGGTGGCGCGCCGTCCGCTCGCAGGCGGTTCGCGTGCTCCGCCCGGCCTCATCTCCCGCCAACGCGGCGCCTGTTCGGCGCGTCTGTCAGTCGTAGTCCTCGATCCGCCATTCGTCGTGCCAGTCCAGGAAGGCCATCTCTCCTTCGAAGCGCAGGGGCAGCCAGACGTAGTCCGCGATGGAAGTGTCGGGGTCGAGCAGTTCAGGGGGGAGGACGGCAGGGGTGTCGGAGGCGTCCTCCGTCGCGTCTCCGGAGAAGCGCCTGCGCATTTCTTCCTGGATCGGCTCGGCCAGCTCGGGTGCCAGGTGGGGCAGCCACCTGTCGGCCAGGGCGATGTAGAGGTCCTTCTTGTGCGGATGCTTGAACACCGAGCTGATCTGGGAGCGGTACGACGTTCCGGAGGCGTCCTGGGGATGCGGGTCCCCCAGCACGGTCCACGGGCCGTGGAAGGTCCGTGCGACGGCCACCTCCGACGGGTTGGGGGCGTAGCCGGTGGTGCCCGAAGTGATCAAGTAGTGCAGTCCGCCCCGCGTGAAGTGGGCCGGTGCCTCACGGACGTACGGCGGGTGGGGGTGGGGGAAGTGGGTCGAGTAGTAGCCGGTGACGTTCGTGTAGTCGTCGGTCAGGTCGGCGCAGATCAGCTCGCTGTGCACGCGCTCGAAGTAGTAGTACGCCTTGCCGTCGTCGGGATGGACGGCGAGGTCGAAGTCGCCGGCGTTCATGCCGAGCGGGCGCAGCCCAGTGCGGACGACGCGGTAAGGGCCGAGGAAGTCGTCGGCGACGAGGACGGTGCTGGTCTGGGTATTCCCCTCGCCCATGATCTTGATCCAGCACACGTACTGCTTGGTGGCGGCGTTGAAGACGATGTGCGGGCGGTCGACCTGCTGGGCCGGGTGGAGAGGAGAGTTCGGGTCGCCCGGCTCGGGCGGGATGATCAGCCCGCGGTCCTCCCAGTTGTACAGGTCGGTGGAGGAGTAGCAGCGGATCCCCCAGTGCCAGATTCCGCTGCCGGGCTTCGTCCGCTCCTTGTTCTCGCCGTACCAGTAGAACGTTCCGTCGAGGCACGTGATCGACCCGCCGTGCGCCTGGATGCGGTGGCCGGCCGTGTCGTACCAGACCTGGCCCGGGCGTATGGACGACTGGGGCGGTGGCGGTGTGGTCGTCACTTCGAACTCCCCTGCACGGTGTCGAGTGCGTCGACGAGCTGCCAGACGGACCGGGCGCGGGCGTAGGCCGCGTACCGGGAGATGTTCGGGTTGGCCACGAACCAGGACTCCGGTGTGGCGAAGGCATGGCCCTTGGTCGTGGCGCCGTCGTCGTAGATCCGGTTCGCCACGGCTTCGCTCATCTGCAGGGCCTTGGCGATCAGTTTCCCGTCGCCGGTCTTGCGGCCGATGTGCACGGCGGCCGCTGTCGCCATCCAGGTCGTGCCGGGCCACACGTCGGCGATCTCCGGGACGAAACGGCCGGTGCCAGGCTGGGCGTAGTCCATCGGGTACGGCTTCAGGTTCTCGTCGAGAATGATCGGCGGGCCTACGGGAACGCCGTTGGCGTCCTTGGGCGCTAGGAAGGCGTCCAGGGTGTTGTGCCAGTGCTGGCGGGCACGTCGCAGGTCGATCAGATCCGGCAGGCCGAGCTGGGAGGCGACGCACTGGGCGTAGAACGCGTCCAGGAAGGCCGCGTCCTTCGGCAGTACCGGCTTCTTGGCGCCGAAGATGTCGCCGGTCCGCCCGTCTATGCCGCCGGTGCCGTCGCAGTAGCGGTAGCGCCCGGTCTTGGGGTTCCAGAAGATCTCCTCGAACTCCTCCTTCGCCGCCGCGAGTTCGGTGTCGACCTCTTTCTGGACCGCGGGCGTGGCCTCGGGAACGCCGAGGGCCCTGGCCTTGGGAGTGAGCGTCGACAGGATCTGCAGCGAGAGCAGATACAGCTGGCAGTTGTAGATGCCGTGCCCGTTGACCAGGAGCTGGTCGTAGGTGCTCGGCGGATTGTTCGACGGCGGGTCAGCCGGGAGGTGGGAGCCGGGCGGGCGGAAGAACTGTGAGTGCTTCAGCGTCCGCAGCATCTGGGGATACCCGTAGGTCAACAGGCTCTTGTCGCCGGTCTCCTGGTACAGCGCGTACACCCGGTAGATGAGCTTGTGGAAGCAGTCCCGGAACGCGTCGCCGCCCGCGGGATCGAAGAGCTTGCCGAGATCGTCGGTGCCCGGAGGCGGTGCGCCGAAGACGGGTTCGGACGTTGCCGATGGGGCGCCCTGGTTGGCTCCGGTCGCGTTGATGAACGGACCTGTGTCGAACATGATCTGCTGGGGCACCCGCCCCCACCGGTCCTGCTTGGTCAGCTGCAACCAGGCACGCAGGCGCCCGAGTTCGATGTTGGGGAACAGCTTCGTGTACAGCAGGTAGCCGAAGCTGTCGACGTCCATCTCGTTGGCCGGTGCGCCGCCGCTTCCGCCGTCGATCGTGTAGAAGAGGTGGGTGCCGGGGACGTCAGCGCCCAGGCGAGGTCCGCCGGGGGCGGGAGTGATGGAGTTGCTGACCAGGCCCGCCTCCCAGAACGAGGCGTTGAAGACCATGCCGAACAGCTCGTTCAGGGCCGCTTTCCGCAGCCACACCGGGTACTTCGGGTTCTCGGCGATCGGCTTCCACCACGCCTCGACAGCGGCGAGGGAGTTGTCGCGCCGTGCCAGCTCGCGCTTGGCGATGGTGAAGGCCTGCTTGAACGGATACGAGTTCGGGACGTAGTCGTTGGTGGCCGTCGAGGTGGCGCCGAGGAACTCGGTGTAGCGGCGCATCCAGACGGCCCGGCCGCTGGGTGCGGCGTCGTAGTACACCTGCGGGAAGTCCCAGGACAGGGCGTACCGGACGGTGGTCTTCTGGCCCGGCCGCAGCCGCACGGTCACGGCGACGGCGCCCGCCGAGTCCGAGTCGTCCAGGGCACTGTTCGGCAGCATGCCCGTGGAGGAGAACGGCTCGTAGATGTCGCTCCCGTCGCCTGCCCCGTTCCACGAAGTGACGTACGTCAGTTTCTGGCCGGTGGCCGGCAGGGCGGCGATGGTCCACTCCGACTTGTAGGAGTCGGGCGTGTTCGTCCGGTGGTCCGAGCCCAGCGTCACGCCGGCGACACCCGACCGGGCGTCGGTGTCGAAGCGGCTGTAGAGCCCGGTGCGCGTCGTGCCCGACGGATGAGGAGTGGCGTTCGGGAAGGTGAACATCACCGAGAGGTCGACGGCCTTCGTCGTGGGGTTGGCCAGTTCCACGTCGAAGAAGGCCACCGGCATGGAGGTGCGCTCGTCCTCGCCGGCCACGATCGGCGACCAGAAGCGCATGGACACCTGTGACCGGAACACGTTGTAAGAGGTCCAGCCGAACGGGTACAGCGCGGCATAGGTGCCGTCGCCGGGGTTCAGCTGGTTCCACTGCGGAAGAACCCCGGCGAAATCCCGCTGCGGAGCGATGTGGTCGTGCCGCGTGGCGAGCGTCTTGACGGTCGGGCCGCCCGAGGCACCCGCGACCTGCTCACGGACGTGGAAGGCCGCCTGGGGCAGCGTGCGCATGTCCCACCAGTCCGAGGCCTGTGAACCGCCCATGCTCCACGGCCCGAAGGTTCCGAACAGGTTGTAGTGGAACGAGCCGGCGCCGACGCCGCCGAGCGGGATGCCCAGACCGGGCACGCTCATGCCGCCTGCGGCTCCGCGTAGGCCTGAGGGCTCGCCGGTGCGGCACTCCGGGTCGGCCCCCGCTTCGCAGGGGCCGTCCGGTGCGAGGCCCCAGGTGCGGATGTACGCCGCCTCCGGCCCCCTCGCCGCGTTGAGCGGTGACGCGTGGGCGGTCGGGGTCGAGGGAAGGGGCGGGAATCCACCGAACTCGCCTGCGGCGACGAGCCCGGCCACGGAGAGCGCGCCCGCGCTCCCGCGCAGGAAAGCCCTGCGTGGGAAGCCTCCGCCCTCGCGTGTCGTGTTCGGTTCGGACCTGTCCTGCGGCTCCATGGCAGTCCTTTCGGGGGTACTGGTGGGGGGAATGCGTCCAGGGGTGGGTGGTGCGTATAGGGGAGTGGGTGGTGCGTGTACTCAGACGGCCCGCGCGCCCAGGGCCGTGCGCGGACCGTCGGCAGACCGCGACTACGCCCTCGAGACGCAGTCGCCAATCACCCGCGCATCGCCGCCGCTCACGACCCGACCTTGGGAGCCGGAAGCTCCGCCGCCAGCGTTTCCAGGCGCTTGGCCCGCCGCAGTCGCTGCTTCTTCGGATCCGCGACGGGAGCCGCCATCTGCAGCTTGCGTGTGTAGGGGTGCTCGGGAGCCGTCGCGACATCGGTCGCCTTGCCGATCTCGACAATGTGCCCCTGATGGAGGACGGCGATCCGGTCGCTCACCTCGTTGACGACGCCGAGGTCGTGGCTGATGAACAGGTACGCCACACCCGTCTCGCGCTGGATGTCCTTCAGCAGCGTGAGCACCTTGGCCTGGGTGGTCACGTCCAGCGCGCTGGTGGGTTCGTCGCAGATGATGACCGCGGGGTCCAGAGCGAGCGCGCGGGCGATGGCGATCCGCTGCCGCTGCCCTCCGGAGAACTCCCGTGGTGTGCGCCGTCCGCAGTCGGCGGGCAGACCGACGGCGTCTAGGAGTTCACGTACACGGGCCCGTTGTCCTGTTGCGGTGCGCCCGTCGCCGCCCTCGCCGGCGAGGAGCGGTTCGGCCAGGATGTCCTCGATCACCATGGACGGGTTCAGCGAGGAGTACGGGTCCTGGAACACGACCTGGATGTCCCGTGCGAGGACGCGCCGACGGGCCCGTGAGATGTTGCTGACGGTCTTCCCGCGGAACGTGACGGTGCCCGCCGTCACCGGGGCGAGCCCGAGGATCGCGCGCCCGATCGTGGTCTTCCCCGACCCGGACTCGCCCACCAGACTCAGCGTCTCCCCGGCCCGCAGGTCGAAGGAGACACCGTTGATCACGGTGGCGCCGGTGGCCCGGCGTCCTCCGAAACGTACGACGAGGTCTTCGACCTTCAGTACGGGCTCCGACTCCCCTGCGGGCTCCGATTCCCGTACGGTCTGCGCTTTCGGTACGGCCTCCGGCACGGTCACACCTCCGCGATCTCGACACGGCGTGCCGAAGTGAGCAGTTCCATGGTGTAGTCCACAGCGGGATCCTCGAACAGCGAGTCCACGTCGCTGCGCTCCACGATGTGCCCGTCCCGCATCACGCTGACCGTGTCGCAGAGATCCGCGACGACGCCCAGGTTGTGGGTCACCAGGATCATCGCCAGGCCGCGCTCATCCCGCAGCTCCCGCAGCAGTTCGAGGACCTCGGCCTGCACCGTCACGTCCAGGGCGGTCGTCGGCTCGTCCGCAACGATCACGTCGGGGTCCGAGGCGACCGCGCCGCAGATCAGGACGCGTTGGGCCATCCCGCCCGAGATCTCGTGCGGGTACTGCCGGAGGACGCGTTCCGGATCCTTGATGCCGACCCGGGCGAGCAGGGCGAGGAGTTCGCGCCGGGCGCCCTCCTTCGAGATCTCCTTGACCGCGCGCAGGCCGTGGATGAGCTGCGCGCCGATGGTGAAGCAGGGGTCCAGGTTCGACATTGGCTCCTGCGGGATGTACGCGATGCGCCGGCCGCGCGCCCGGCGCATGCGATCGTCGCTCGCCAGCAGGTCCTCGCCGTCGAGCAGGACCCGTCCGCCGAGCACGATGGCCTCACCGGGAAGGATGCCCAGCGTCGCGAACGCGATCTGGGATTTGCCCGACCCGGACTCGCCCACCAGTCCGTGGATCTCGCCGCGCCGCACCTCCAGGTCGATGCCGTGGACGACCTCCCGGATCTCCCTGTCGCCGTCTGGATACCCGATGCGTAGCCCCTGGATCGAGAGCACGGTGTCCGGGGCCGGGACTGCAGAGGCAGACGGCTCCACCCCCTCCCGAGCCTCGCGAATCATCTCCCTCAGCCGGCGCGGCGAGGGCGCCGTGCGGTGCGCCGAGGTCTGGAGGACGTCGCGCAGGGCGTTGCCGAGCAGGACGAGCGCCAGGATCGACAGGCTGATCAGGAGGGCGGGCCAGGCGACGGCGGCCTTGCTGGTGTAGATGCTCGAGAAGGAGGTCTGGAGCACGGATCCCCAGGACGGCGTCGCGGGATCACCGAGGCCGAGGAAGCTCACCCCGGCCTCGACGCCGATGCCCCCGGCGAGCACGAACGAGCTGTGGATCACCACCGGGGCACGCACCGCCCACAGCACGTGCCGGCCCACGATGCGCAGGTCGGACAGGCCGACCACGGTCGCGGCGTCGATGTACAGCTCGTTGCGTACGCCGACCACGACGGACCTGACCAGGCGGAAGTACGACGGTGCCACGAGCAGGCCGTACACGATCATCGCGACCGCGATATTGGGGCCGGTCCGTGCGTACAGCGCGAAGAGCAGCAGGACCGCGGGCATCGTCATGATGACGTCGGAGACCCAGTCCGCGGCGGCTTCGACCCTGCCCCGGTAGAAGCCGGCGACGAGGCCGCCGACGACACCGAGCACGGACGAGACGGCCAGGAGGAGCAGACAGGCCAGCAGGGTCTGGCGGGTTCCCCACATGAGGCGGGAGAGGATGTCCCGGCCCGACGCGTCCGCGCCCAGGAAGTGACCGGGGGAGAAGGGCGGGGCGTTCACGGCGCTGAGTTCCGTGAAGTTGGGGCCGTATGGGGCCAGCCACGGACTGCTCAGGCCCAGGACGGCCACGACGGTGACGAAGGCCAGGCAGCCGGCCGCCATCGGGTCGGCGACGAGCCGCCGCAGGACGGACCGGCCCTTTCCCGCCGACACCGGCTCTTGAGCCGGCCCGGAGGCCTGGAGATGCTCGGGCACACTCATCGTGTCCTCACCTTCGGGGTGAGCGCCGCGTTCGCGAGGTCGGCGAACAGGTTGACGACTAGGACGATGGCGATGGCCACGACGAGGATGCCCATGACCACGGGCACATCGCCCTGGAGCGAGGCCTCGAGCCCCGCCGAGCCCAGACCGGGGAGCGCGAAGATCTGCTCGATGAACACCGCCCCGCCCAGGAGGGTCATGACGCCCAGGTTGAGGGTCATGAGCCCGGGTCCGCCGGCGTTGCGCAGGACGTGGCGGAAGACGACCTCGCGCTCACTGATCCCTCGGGCCCGCAGCGTGCGGACGAAGTCCTGGGAGAGGGTGTCGATGACCGCTCCCCGGAACTGCGCGGCTGCTCCGGCGACCGCCCCGATCAGCAACGCGAGCGTCGGGAGCGTGACAGAGGCGATCCACCCGCCGAAGCTCTGGTCCGGGGAGACATATCCGGTCGCGGGAAAGACTCGGACCGCGATGGCGAAGGTGAAGACGAGCCCGATCGCGATCACGAACGGCGGGACGGCCGCCCCCAGGACCGACAGGAACTGGACCACCCGGTCGATCCAGCCCCCGCGCACGGCGGCGGTGACGCCGAGCAGGACGCTGAGGACGGCCATCATCACCAGGGTCAGGAAGACCAGGGCGAGCGTCACCGGCACCCGCGTCGCAAGCAGCGAGGTCACGGACTGTCCCGTGAACAGCGATTCGCCCAGGTCGCCCGTGAGCAGCCCCTGGAGCCAGTCGCCGTACTGCACGAGCAGCGGCCGGTCGAGGCCGAGCCGGGCCACTTCCCGCCGGATGTCCGCCTCCTGGGCCTCCCGCCCCAGGACGGCGCGTACGATCCCGGGCCCTTTGCCGTACATGAGGAGGTACGTGGTGAAGCTGACGACGAGGAGAATCGTCACGGCCCGGAGGAACTTTCTGAGAAGAACTCGGTACACCTGTGGATCCGATCTCTCGTGCCGGCCCGCCTACTTGTAGTCCCACAGCCGGGGGTTGAGGGCGTTGGAGTCGGTCATCTCGGGGATCCGGATCTTCGGGCTGTAGGCGTAGAAGCCCTCCGGGTACGCC
The DNA here is from genome assembly GCF_031845845.1 of Streptomyces gottesmaniae. NCBI lineage: Bacteria > Bacillati > Actinomycetota > Actinomycetes > Kitasatosporales > Streptomycetaceae > Streptomyces > Streptomyces gottesmaniae. The sequence goes on along the minus strand of NZ_JAVRFJ010000010.1, from coordinate 40,865 downwards.
AGCGGAACGTTCCACGCCTGCTCGATGGTGTAGCGGTTGAGTTCCTGCTGGATCTCCTTGGCCTCCTGGCCGGTACTGGTGAGGAACCTGTCCCAGAGCTTGGTCACCGTCGGGTCGGGCTGGTGCATCACGTTCCAGATGCCGTCGTCCAGCACGTAGTCCTTGATGTCCTGCTTCGAGTCGCCGTAGTTGCCCAGTGGCCAGAGGATCATCGGGTACTTACCGCTGAGCAGCTCCTCGACGGCGGTCGGCCCGGACAGGGTCTTCTGCTTCACCTTGATGTTGAGCTGGCTCAACTCCTGCGCCACCACGGGAATGAGCTCCTCCATCCCGAGGCCCCCGAACAGGGGGAACGTCACGGTGAACCCCTTCTCGTACCCCGCCTCCTTCATCAGCCTCTTGGCCTCGGCCGGGTCGTAGGGGTATGGATCCTTCAGATCGTCGATGTAGGCGTCCGATCCCGGGCGGAAGATCTGGTTCGCCGGAACGGCCCGTCCCTGGTAGAAGTCCTTCGCCAGGGACTTCTTGTCGAAGAGCATGTTCAGCGCGCGGCGGACCTTCAGTTCCCCCAGGGCCGGGATCTTTTCGCCCTTGTGGTCCATGAGCAGCAGCCGTGTGGTGTTACCGCGCATCCCCAGGACCCTGAGGTCGGAGGCGATGGCCTCCTTGTACATCGACTGCTGGATCAAGGTGCCGTCGATCTGTCCCGTCTTGAGGGCGTTGAGCGCGGCGGTCTGGTTCTTGAGCACCTTGACCACGAGCTTCTTGTACGGGAAGGTCTTGGCGTCCCAGAAGTCCTCGTTCTTGACGAAGGTGTACGTCGATCCCCTGGTCGTCTTCGCCGCGTCGAGCGTGTAGGGACCGGAGCCGACGGGCGCCTTGTTCAGATTGCCGGCCTTCAGGTACTTGGGACTCGCCACCTTGATGCCGCCCATGCCCACGATGCCCGGATCCGGCTTCGACGAGGTGAGCTTCACGGTCATGGAGTCCGGGGTGGTGGCCTTGTAATCGCTGAGGCGGGCGGCCTGACCGCCGTGCGATGCCTGGTAATCGAAGCCGACCTTGATGGCCTCCGCATCGACCGGTTCGCCGTCGGAGAACTTCATGCCCTCGCGCAGGTGGAAGGTCACGGCGGTGTTGTCGGAGTTCACCTCCCACTTCGTGGCGGCGTCCGGCTGGGGCTTGCCCAGAGCGTCGAACCGGGTCAGGGTCTGGTACACGGCATCGGCCGGCCAGCCCTGGAAGGAGGGCTGGTTCGCCGGGTCCCAGCCCTGGATGTCCGCGGTCGAACCGAGAACAAGCGTGTCCTTCTTACCCCCGGGCGTAGACGCGGTGTTCGCGTCGGTGCAAGCGCTCAGCGCAGCCAGCGAGGTCAGGGCCGTCGTCATGGTCAGTAATACGCGAGCAAGTCTTTTGGTGCGCCGCATGATCGGCTCCTTCGGACACGGGAAAGTTCGGCCGGATATGGCCGCGAGTACTGGCGGAAACGTCTACGCCCGGGTGCACGTCAAAGGGGCGTACCGGCTGAAAATGCTCTCTGGAACGTTTCAAGTGGAGGCTAGGTAGCAGGCGAAGGTCGGTCAAGAGAGTGCGTCGTGATTGCGCGGTAACGGTTCTGTAACGCGCTCATGCTGCGGTGGTCAAAACGGCAGGTCAAAGCACCTATGGCTTGGTTTGGTCGACAGTGGGCCTCTCATGTCGGCGCGCTGGTGGACGCCGAGCCGCGCGAAACGGTATGCCCCCTCCCGTCACGCGCAGGTCGTGGACCGTTCTAATGGCGGTGGGGGCGTGTGGAGATGCGAACCGACCGGCTCGCTCTCCCTGTCAGGGCAGCCGTCGGGCGGACTTTCGTACCGGGGCCGCGCTCGTGCCACGCGGCATCAGCCGAGGGGACACGACGTAGTGCACGGGCTGGGTCCGGCCGTTCAGCCGCTCCAGCAGGAGTCGCGCGCTCATCTGGCCCGTGAGGTGGCCCGACTGGTCGACCGTCGTGAGAGAGACCCGGCCGATGGTCGAGGCATAGATGTTGTCGTACCCGGCGACGGTGATGTCCTGAGGCACCCTCAGGCCACGCTCTTCCGCTGCCCGCAGCGCGCCGAGTGCGGCGATGTCCGCGCCGGCGAAGACGGCAGTCGGTGGCGTCGGCCTGGCCAGGGCTTCCAGGGCGGCCTGGTACCCGCCTGCTTCCGAGTAGGTGGTCTCGATGACGTCGGGCTCGAGGCCGTGTCGCTTCATGGCGTTGACATAGCCGTCACATCGCGCGGTGTGGGCCAGGACGAAGGGCCTCTTGAGGCGTCCCGCCGGATGACTGGTGTGCAGGATGCGCTTGTGGCCCAGGGCCACGAGGTGATCGACCATGAGACGCGCGCCTCCCTGGTCGTCGTCCACGACGGTGTCGTACTGGGCGGAGCCGCCGTGCCGTGCGATCACCAGGGTGGGCAGTCCCGATCCCAGTTTCTCCAGCCACGAGGTGGCCATCGCCGGCGCGATGACGATGAGCCCGTCCACCTGCCTGTCGGCGAGGGCTTCGATGCTTCTTTGCTGGCGCTCGGGCGAGAGGCCTCCGGCGACGAAGATCTCCTGGTACGGACTCGGCTCCAGCTCGTCTGCGATCCCTTCCGCGATCTCTGTCTGGAAGGGGGCCGAGAACTCGGTGAGCATGACGCCGATGGTGTAGGAGCGTCCTCGCATCGCACGGGCGCCGGCCTGGGGCCGGTAACCCAGTTTCTCGATCGCCGCAACGACCTTGGCCTTCATCTGGGGGCGGACACCGGGGGCATCGCGGATCACATTGGAGACGGTCGAAACCGAGACCCGCGCCTCCCGCGCCACGTCCTGAATCGTTGCACGGCGAACCCTGGAAGGCCGGGACCCGATGGTGCCATCGGCACGCACCGGCCTCGCCCGGCCACCACTGGAATCACGCAGGTCGTCCTGCGCACCAGGTTCAGCAGCGTCAGCTTCCACGGGCGCCATGCTACAGCCGCAGTGACAGACCAAACTGCGCAGGTCGCGATCGAGCGGGGCGCCGGCGCCTTCCTAAGCCGAACTCTCTATGGAACGATGCAAAGACTTATGGCCATCGAAGCGACTCGGTCCAGCAGCGCGTCCCCACGACAACGCACACACCTGCCTCGGACCGTCCTCACCGGCGACTCCGGCAGTAACAAGAGGTAAGGACAGCATGAGTGAATTACCCTCCCTTCCGCCCGACTTCGTGTTCGGTGCCGCCACCGCCTCGTACCAGATCGAGGGCGCGGTCCATGAGGACGGCCGTGGGCCCTCCATCTGGGACACCTTCTCCCGCGAGCCGGGCCGGGTATTGCACGGCGCCACCGGTGATATGGCCTGCGACCACTACCACCGATACCCCGAGGACGTGGCGCTGCTGCGCGAGTTGGGCGTCGGCTCGTACCGCTTCTCCATCGCCTGGCCGCGCATCCAGCCGACCGGCTCGGGCCCGGTGAACCACAAGGGCCTGGACTTCTACTCCCGGCTGGTGGACGAACTGCTGGCCGCCGGCATCGAACCGGCCGCGACCCTCTACCACTGGGATCTGCCGCAGGCCCTGGAAGACCGTGGCGGCTGGCGGGTACGCGAGACCGCGGAACGGTTCGGCGAGTACGCGGCCCTGGTCGCCGACGCCCTGGCCGACCGGATCCCCCGCTGGATCACCCTCAACGAGCCCGGGTGCAGCGCCTTTCTGGGGTATGCCGACGCCCATCACGCCCCCGGTGCGGCCGAAGGCACCCCAGCGCTGGCCGCCGCTCATCATTTGCTGATCGGTCACGGTCTGGCGATGCGGGCGCTGCGTACCGCCGGCGTCCGGGAGGCGGGCATCACGCTCAACCTCAGCCACGTGACCGCGGCCTCCGACTCCGCCGCGGATCTCGCGGCCCTTGTACGTGCTGAGACCATGCAGAAGCTGATGTGGACCGAGCCGCTGTTGCGCGGGCGCTATCCAGCCGCCGAAGAGGAGACGTGGGGTGAGCTGATCACCCGGCAGACCTTCCGACAAGAGGGCGACCTGGAGCTGATCTCCGCGCCGATGGACTTCCTCGGGATCAACTACTACACCCCCACCGTGGTCCGCGACGCACCCCATCGCCGCCCCGACCCGGCCCTGCGCACCGCGACGGACTGCCGCATCGAGACGGTCGACATCCCGGAGGTTCGGCGCACCGCGATGGGCTGGGCGGTGGTTCCCGACAGTCTGCGCGAGCTGCTCGTCTCACTGCGTCACGAGTACGCGGACGCCCTTCCGCCCATCTTCATCACCGAAAACGGATCGGCGGAGGACGACGTGCTGTCCGCCGACGGCCAGATCCACGATCCCGACCGGATCACGTACCTCCGCGACCACTTGGCCGCAGTCGCGAACGCCGTCGCGGAAGGAGTGGACGTACGCGGCTACTACGTCTGGTCGCTGCTCGACAACTACGAGTGGGCCTTCGGCTACGACAGGCGTTTCGGGATCGTCCACGTCGACTATGACACCCTGCGGCGCACGCCCAAGGACAGCTACCGCTGGTACCAGCAGTTGATCGCGGCCAATGCCTGACCGCCGGACCGAGCGCTTCCCGTCGGGGCCGCACGCCTTTCGCTGTGGTGGCCCGAGCGACAGCACGGGCGGGCGGCACCTCCTGACAAAAGAAGCGCCGGTCTCCATACGTTCGGATGGTAGTACATAACTAGCCTCACCGACCTCCTGAGCAGCGGCAACACCCACTGGGGAAAACACCTGTGGGGCTCTCTTCCCCCGACCTCCGATCGCCGAGCCTGTGCGCACGGCGCCGATGGGAGTGTGCAATACCTTGACCAGCGAAATCCGGCGGGCCCTTGTCGTTCGTGGTGGTTGGGACGGGCATCAGCCCGTGACGATCAGCGACAGTTTCGTCCCGTTCCTCAAGGAGCAGGGCTTCACCGTCGAGACCTCCGAAGACCTCGCGGTGTACGACGACGCGGAGCGGCTCGCTGCCACCGATCTGGTCGTGCAGTGCTGGACGATGGGGACGATCACCCCGCAGCAGCGCGACAACCTGGCCGCCGCCGTCCGCGGCGGCACCGGACTCGCCGGCTGGCACGGCGGCATCGTGGACAGCTTCCATGACCACGGCTATCACCTGCTGACCGGCGGCAAGTTCGTGACGCACCCGCCCGGCTACCTCGACCACACCTACCAGCTGTCGCCCGAGCACGCGGACCACCCGATCATCGCGGACCTGGACGACTTCGCGATCCACAGCGAGCAGTACTGGGTCCTGACCGATGCGCGCATCGACGTGCTGGCCACGACCACGTTCCCCGCCGACGACCTGCATGACCGGCCCGCCGCCATGCCCGCGGTGTGGACCCGGACCCATGGCGCGGGACGCGTCTTCGTCTCGACCATCGGGCACAAGCCGGACGACTTCGACGTGCCGCAGGTGCGGACGCTGACCGAGAGGGGACTGCTGTGGGCGAGCCGGTGAAGCCTTTGAACATAGGGATCGTGGGCGCGGGCAAGATCAGTGGCGCCTATCTGTCGACTCTGGAGAAGCTGACGTCGGTGCGGCTGACCGCGGTCACCGACCTCGACCGGGCCCGTGCGCAGGCCGTCGCCGACCAGGTCGGATCCCAGGTCTCGGTGGCGGACTCGGTCACGGACCTCGTCACCCGTGACGACGTGGACGCGGTTCTGAACCTGACCATCCCGGCCGCGCACGCCGAGGTCGCCCTGGCCGTACTCGCCGCCGGTAAGCACGTCTACGGCGAGAAGCCTCTCGCGACGAACCGCAAGGAGGCCGATGCCGTCCTGACCGCCGCCCGTGATGCGGGACTTCGGGTGGGCTGTGCCCCCGACACCGTGCTGGGCACCGGCACCCAGACCGCGCGCAAGGCGGTCGATGACGGACTGATCGGTCGCCCGGTGGCGGCGACGGCCTTCATGACGTACGCGGGACCCGAGACGTGGCACCCGGACCCGGAGTTCTACTACCAGCCCGGAGGAGGCCCGCTGCTCGACATGGGCCCCTACTACCTCTCCGCCCTGGTGCACCTTCTGGGCCCGGTGGTGAAGGTGACCGGAGCCTCCTCGCGGCCGCGTGCCGAGCGGTTCATCGGCAGTGGTCCGCGGGCCGGGCAGTCCTTCCCGGTCGAGATCGACACCCACATCACGGGTGTCCTGGAGCACGCGGACGGCGCCCTGTCGACGCTGGTGATGAGCTTCGACATCAAGGCCGCGCGCCTGCCGCGCATCGAGGTGCACGGCTCCGAGGCCTCGCTCTCCGTACCCGACCCGAACACCTTCGACGGGCCCGTCGAGATCCACCGCGGCGACGGCTGGGACGTCCTGCCGGTGTCCGCCGGTCACGCGGACACCGGCCGTGGCGCGGGGCTTGCCGACCTCGCCGAGGCCCTGGACGCCGGGCGCCCGCACCGCGCCTCGGCCGAACTCGCCGCGCACGTCCTGGACGTCATGCTCACCCTCATGGACGCCGCCGAACACGGCCGCGCCCTCCCGGTGACCAGCACCTGCGAGCGGCCCGCCCCGGTCATCGGCCTCTAGCCAGGTGTGCTGACCGGAGAGGTTGGTGACGCGGCCGGCTGGGGTCTGCGGAGGTGAGCGCCGGGGGCGGCTGGAGCGGTCGTGCATGCCCTCGGCGCCGTGCCGACGGTAGCTGCCGGCCCACCGGCTGCGGTGCTGTGGCTGACCTGGAGGCGATCCGCAGCCCGCCGCGGGGCCGGCCGTCATCGACGACACACCGGGCCAGACACAGCCCGCAGGTCGGTGTCAGCAGGGCATGACGGTGGGACAACGAGGGCCTCCTGGGTGCCGGTTGTAGATGTCGTCATCCACACCGAACCCAGGGGCCCTCGGCTCTTTCAACGCCGCTCAAGCATGTCGCCTGTTACCCACGCCCCAGGACAGCGCACTTAGAACGTGATGACATGGGTTCCCGGCCCCAGGACGACGGGCTCGCCCACGCGGAACTCGCATTCGGTGTCCGCCGGCACGACGACCTCAAAGCGAACGGCGCCGTCCTCGCGTCGCCACGACGACGACGCGAGGCCGAAGGGAGTCTCGAGCGTCGCTCGTGCCCAGTCCAGCCGGTGGTCGAGCACCGGTTCCACGGCGAAGCGCTCGTAGCCGGGGTGCGATTCGAGCGGACGCAGGCCGGCCACGTACTGGTGCAGGAACCCGATGACCGCCCCCTTGCTGTAGTGGTTGAGCGAGCCGCTCGGTGTGCCCTTGGCGTCGATGCCGTCCCAGTGCTCCCAGATGGTGGTGGCGCCGCGGTCGATCATCGTCAGCCACGAGGGCGAGGTGTCCTGGAAGAGCAGGTCGAACGCGACATCGGCACGCCCGTTGTCCGCCAGTACCGGCAGCAGCATCCCGGTGGACAGGAAGCCCGTCGACAGGTGTGTGCCCTCGGCCCGGATCAGTTCGACGAGGTGCTCGACCGCTGACGGCACGAGGTGCTCGGGGATCAGGCCGAACCGTAGCGCTCTGACGTAGGTTGCCTGGCTGTCCCGCGCCAGCCGGCCGTCGGCGCCGATGAATTCGGTGGCCCAGGCGTGCTCGACGTTCGCCGCGAGTTCGGTCCAGCGTGCCGCGTCTTCCGCCTTGCCCAGTACCTCCGCGGTCTTAGCGAGCAGACGGGCGGAGTTGGCGAAGTAGGCGGTGGCGACGATCGAATGCTCGCCCTCGAAGAGGGCGATCTCGACTCCGGGCTCCAGCCATTCCCCCCAATGGAACCCGGTGTCCCAGAGGAACTGCTCGTGTTCGGGTGCCTCGGGATTCGCCTCGATCCGCTCCGGCGCTCGCGCCGTACGCGCGGTCGTCTTGACGAACTCCAACCACGCGACGGCCGACGGGTACTGCCGCGCCAACACCTCGCGATCCCGATACGACTGCCACATCTGCCACGGTACGGAAACCGCCGCGTCGCCCCACCCCGAGGAACCCTCGACACCCCCGACCGCCGCCTCCGGAGACGGGACGTAGTTCCTGACCATGCCGTTGGGCACCTGGTCGGAGGCCAGATCCTTCAGCCACTTGTCGGTGAACCCGGCGATGTCGTCGAGGAAGGCCGCCGTCGACACGAAGACCTGATAGTCGCCCGTCCACCCGGCCCGCTCACGCTGGGGGCAGTCAGTCGGCACGTCGCACGCGTTGGTCCGCCAGCTGCGCACCGCAGCCTCGTGCAGCAGTTCGACGCGGCGGTCACTGCAATGGAAGGTGCCGGTAGGGCGCAGATCCGTGCGGACTTCGACGCCGTGGAGGTCGGCTGTGCCGAGAGGTCCCGGCAGTCCGTCGACGGCCACGTACTGGAACCCGTGGGTCGTGTGGCGCGGTTCGAACGCCTGGCCGTCGCCGACGGAGACCACCGAGTCGATCTGGTTGAAGGGGCTCGGAGTGGGGCTGTCCGCGTCGGGACGCAGATGGTCGGTCGTGACATCACCGTCGGCGTCGAGGGCCTCGCCATGGGTCAACACGATCTCCGACCCGGGGCGTAGCTCGTCGAGGTGGATCCAGCCGTTAGTGTTCTCGCCGAGGTCGACGATGTGCCGCCCGCCCTCGAGGGTCGTCACCGACGCAGGCGTGATCGACCGGACGCGGCGAACCGGAGGTGCCGGGGTCGCGCACAGGCGGCTCCAGTCGGCGCACAGCGGATCCGTCGGCTCGAGCACCGGCTGCCAGTCGCGGCGATCCCAGCGGAAACCGCCCAGCCGCTGCACCACGCGCTGTCCGTCGAGCAGGTCGGCCTCCGTGGAGTTGGAGATGGTGGAGCCCCAGCCGAGGCCGCTACCGACCACGGTCGTGGAACCGTCGGCGTAGGTGACTTCGAACTGGGCGAGGAGTGCCGTGCGGTCACCGAAGTTGTCGTAGGTGCGGCTGTAGCCGAACAGGCCGCGGTACCACCCGTCGGAAAGGAAGGCACCCAGGTCGTTCGCGCCTTCGTGCAGTGCGGTGGTCAGGTCGTAGGTCTGCACCTGAAGGTTCGAGCGGTAGGCGGTGAAGCCCGGGGTGAGCTCTTGGTCGCCGATCCGCTGCCCGTTGACCACCAGTTCGTAGATGCCGTGGGCTGTGACATAGGCCCGTGCCAAGGCGATCGGTCCGGTCAGTTCCACATCCGAGTGCAGGGCGTAGACGGGGCGGTAACCAGGCTCGGGCACGTCCAACTCATGGGGCCGGATCCAGGAAGCCGACCAGTCGCTCCGCTGCAGCAGCCCCATCTCCCAGAACGCCGACGCCGACCAGTCGCTCTCGCCGAGGTCGGTCCACACACGCACCCGCCACTCGACGCGTCCGCGGGTGGCCGGCTCAGGGCCTGTGTACGGGACCAGAACGCGCTCGGCGGATCGCACGACGCCGGTCGACCAATCGCCCGCCGCTATCTCGTACGCCGTCTGACGCGTGGCACCGACGGGCAACTGCCACGACAGACGTGGGCGGGCGACACCCGCGCCCAGGACGGCGTCATCAAGGTGCTCGAAGCGCAGCCGGTGTGGTGCGTCGGTCGTTGTCTGCTCAGTCATGAAGGCCTCCGTTGCTCGGACAACGTTCTCGGGCACACCAGGTCTATGTAACGTTCCATCCCGAGGCTAGGCAGTGGAGCCGAGGGTGGTCAATAAGGTGCGCTGGTGTTGCGAGGTGGCGCTTCGTCAAGGACAAGAGTCGTGGGCATCGAATGGGCAGGTCAAGTCAGCTGTCCTTCGGTGTTTGTTGAGAGAAGGAGCCTGCGGTTGCTCCGCCGGAACGGTGGACTCGGCCATCGATGCCTTCCTAAGTCGAGGCGCTTATGGAACGATACAAATGATCGGACTCCCTTCGACACCGCTCATTCCGAGAGCTCGCAAGGGTGTTTCCACCGGGCAACGCGTACCCCCGTCCCGGATCCCATCCGTCTGCCGAGAAGTCTGGAGACCCGCATGGTTGTGGCTGCCGCTCCCCGCGCACCTCGATTCGAGCACCACACGGACGGTTCTCCCGTGCTCGGCGTGGGGACTGGCACCCCCCGCTTGTCGTGGACGGTTCCGCAGGCCGACGAGGGCTACGAGCAGACGGCGTACGAGGTCGAGATCAGTCGGGACGGGACCCGTGAGCGATACCGGGTGGACAGCGGCGAGCAGGTGCTGGTGCCCTGGCCGGCCGAGCCGCTCGCGTCCCGGGAGTCCGCCCGGGTGTGGATCCGCGTCGCGCACAAGGAGGAGTGGAGCGAGTGGGGAGCGCCGGCCGTCGTGGAGGCCGGTCTCCTCGACGTCTCCGACTGGTCCGCTGCCTTCGTGAGCCCGACCGGCGTCGGTGATCTGCACGCACCCGCGCCGGTACTGAGCGGCTTACTCCACGTGCCGGGCGAGGTGGTCAAGGCCCGGCTGTACGCCACGGCTCATGGTGTGTACGTCGCCACACTCAACGGCCGCCGCGTCGGCGACCTCGTCCTGACGCCGGGCTGGACCGCCTATCAGCACCGGCTGCGCTACCAGACGTACGACGTCACGGACCTGGTCCGCAGCGGGCGCAACGAGCTGGACTTCCTGCTGGGCAACGGCTGGTACCGGGGCCGGCTCGGCTTCAACGGCGAGCGAGCACTCTACGGTGACCGACTCGCGCTGCTGGCGCAGTTGGAGGTCACGACTGCTGACGGCCGCGTGCACGTCCTCGCCACCGATGGCACGTGGACAGCGTGCGAGAGCGAGGTACTCGCCGACGATCTCTACGACGGCCAGCGCACTGACCTACGGCGGCGGGGCGCAGGCCGGCGCCCGGCCACCGGCGGAGTCGAAGTGATCGAGGGCGATTCCACCCCCCTCGTGGCGTCGGACGGGCCCGGCGTGCGGGTCAGCTCTCTGCTCTCGCCCGAGCGGGTATGGACCTCACCGTCGGGCCGGACGCTGGTCGACTTCGGCCAGATCGCCGTGGGTTGGGTGCGGTTGCGCGTCCGCGGTCTCGCGCCGGGCAGCGAGGTCGTCGTACGGCACGCGGAGGTCCTGGAGGAAGGCGAACTCGGCACCCGGCCCCTGCGCACGGCCAAGGCAACCGACAGTTACCTCGTCACGGGCACCGACGGGGAAATCCTCGAACCGTCCCTGACGTTCCACGGCTTCCGGTACGCGGAGGTGTCCGGCGTGCCGGGCCTGCGCGGTGAGGACATCGAGGCGGTGGTGATCGGGTCGGACCTGCGGCGCACAGGCTGGTTCAGCTCCTCGCACGAGCTGCTCAACAAGTTCCACGAGAACGTGGTCCGCAGCATGCGCGGCAACTTCGTCGACGTACCCACCGACTGCCCTCAGCGGGACGAACGGCTCGGCTGGACCGGCGACATCCAGGTGTTCGCGCCCACGGCGGCCTTCCTCTTCGACACCGCGGGCTTCCTCGACTCGTGGCTCGCCGACCTGGCAGCCGAACAACAGCCCGACGGATCCGTCCCGTTCGTGGTGCCGGACGTGCTGCGCACCCCGTCCCCCAGCGCGGCGGCCTGGGGCGACGCCGCGACGGTGGTGCCGTGGGTGCTCTACCAACGCACCGGGGACCGCGGCGTATTGGAGCGGCAGCTGCCGAGCATGTGCGCCTGGGTGAACCGGATGACCGAACTCGCCGGCCCCGACCGGCTGTGGACGGGCGGCTTCCAGTTCGGTGACTGGCTGGACCCGACCGCACCGCCCGAGGACCCCTACCGGGCCCAGGCCGATCCCGATGTGGTCGCCACCGCACATCTGGCCCGCTCGGCCGAGATCGTGGCCGAGGCGGCCCGAGTGGTGGGACGGAGCGAGGTGGCGGACCACCACGCAGCCCTGGCGGCCGAGGTCCGCGAGGCGTTCGCCCGTGCCTTCGTCACGCCCGCCGGCCGTGTCCTGTCCGATGCGCAGACCGTCTACGCCCTGGCCATCGAGTGGGCACTGCTGCCCGGCGAGGAACAGCGCAAGGAGGCCGGCCGACGGCTGGCGGACCTCGTACGCACCGGCGGCTTCCGCATCGGCACCGGGTTCGTGGGCACCCCGCTGGTCACCGACGCACTGACCTCGACCGGACATGCCGACGTCGCCTACCGCCTGCTGCTGCAGACGGGCTGCCCCTCATGGCTCTACCCGGTGACCATGGGCGCGACCACGATCTGGGAGCGCTGGGACAGCATGCTGCCCGACGGCAGCATCAACCCCGGCGAGATGACCTCCTTCAACCACTACGCGCTCGGCGCGGTCGCGGACTGGCTGCACCGGCGGGTCGCCGGCCTCGCCCCCGCCGCGCCCGGCTACCGCGTGATCACCATCCACCCCGTGCCGTCCGCCGCGCTGACCTCCGCCTCGGCCCGCCACGTCACTCCGTACGGCGAAGCCCGCGTGGCCTGGACACGCGCCGACGGACGTTTCCGCCTGGAGGTACAGGTTCCCGTCGGGGCCACCGCGCAGGTCCGGCTGCCCGGTGCCGACGCGCACGAGACCGTCGCACATGGAGAGCATCACTGGGAGGCGCCCGACCCGTTCCCGCCCTCACCCGAGCCGCGGACGCCGGTCACCGTCCGCGATGTGCTCGACGAACCCGTGACCTGGTCCGCGGTAGCCGCTGCGGCTGTCCGGACCGGTGTCGCCCCCGGCGGCGAGGCCGAGGCGGCCCGTCAGCTGGCCGCGCACCTCGACGCGCCCGCGACCGATCTCGCTCGTGCCCTCGCACCGCAGGAGTTCGCACCGGGCGCGGGCGCCTTCCAGCGTGAGGTCGACGCCATCTTCACATCGCTCCCTGACTGACTGCTGGCGGCCACGACGCATGCCATAGGAAGGGGTGGGGTTCGTGGGCGGGTTCGGGTTGTGGGCGGTTGATCGCCCCCACAGGGGGAGCCGCATATGTAGCCCCACGCCCCTTTACGGGGCGAAGGGGCCGTCGGCTCGGAAAGCCAGGTCCGCGAAACCTTCGCCTATGTGGCGGTGCGTCTCGGCGTCCGGGTGAAGGCCGTCCGGGAGGGGGAGGGTGGCGGCCTCGGACTCGCCGTAGAGGGCGAGGCCGTCGAGGTAGTGGAGGTGAGGGTCGTCCTTCGTGCGCTGGGCCACCAGGGCGGAGAGTTCGTCGCGGATGACGCGGAGGGTCAGCATTCCGGGGGTGGGGTCCGCCGGGTCGCCCATGGCGCGGTAGTGGACGCGGCCCTCGGCGAGTTCGGTGACGTCGGGGGCGCTGGGGCCGGGGTGTCCTCGTGGATGGGGCAGAGGATGGGGGAGACGACAAGAAGGGGTGCGGTGGGGTGGCCGTCGCGGAGGGTGTCGAGGAAACCGTGGACGGCGGAGGTGAGGCGCGCAGCCGCATCACGTCGAGGTTGACGCGGTTGATGCCGGTCTTGACGCTGATCAGGTCGGCGGGAGTGTCCCGCATGGCGTGGGCGGTGAAGGGGTCGAAAAGGGCGCTGCCGCCGAGGCCCAGGTTGATCAGTTCGACGCCGACCAGGGACGCGGCGTGGGCGGGCCAGGTGCCGGTCGGGCCGACGTCGTCGGAGCCGTGGCTGATCGAGCTGCCGTGGTGCAGCCACACCCTGCGGCCAGGGTCGGGGGCGGGCTCGACGGGGGCATCGGTACGCAGGGCGAGGAGTTCGGTGGTCTCGTTGTGCGGAAGCCAGATCTCGATCGTCTTGAGACCGTCGGGGAGGTCCGTGAAGGTCACGGTGCCGGGCGGGCCCGGGCGGTGCTCCGCCGTTCCGGTGATCATGTCGAAGGTGATGGTGTTGCCCTCCGGCACGCTCGCCGGGCCCGTCAGGCGGCCGTCGACGAGGAGTTCGTACAGCCGTCCGAGCGGGCCGGGGCGCTCACAAGGGTCCGCTTGGTGCGCAGGGCGTCGAGCTCGACGGTGTGGCGCGGCTGCGGAAGACCAGCCGTACGCCGGAGGGCTGGGACTCGACCATGGCCAGTTGCGGGTCGGCGCACTGGGCGCGGGCCCGGGCGGGCAGTCGGTGCGGCAGCACGCCGTGCTCGGTGCGCTCCAACTCCAGGGCGCGCGCAGGAGATCGGCGATGATGGGGGTGGTGATCCGGTGGGGGCAGTGTGCATCGCTGCCTCAACTGGTTCGTCGGTGGTAGAGAGGCGGCAGGGGATCAGAACATCAAGATCAACCTGAGGCGGCTTTTGGGCTCACCTTGGCGGGACTCCGGGGCGACGCCCATGAGCGCGTCACCGGCTCTGTGCATGGGGGCGACGACCGTCGTCATCCGTGTAGGCATGGCCATGACGGTGCGCGGCATGAGTGATCGCCCTGGGCTCTCCTGGCGACGGCCATGGGAAGACGGGCCTACTTGGTGAGGACTGCGGTGCGCCGGGACCAGGAGCCCTCGGCGGCGGCGCTGAGCAGGAACGCGGCGACGTCGGCCCGGGAGATCCTGGGCACGCCGGGCAGGCGGTCAAGCTGCTTCAGGTCGATGGCCTGGACGGTCGTGGCCGGCTTGTTGGTCAGCAGCACCGGGTAGACGAGCGTCCAATCCAGGGCGGAGGCGGTGAGGATGCGCTCGCCCGCGGCCTTGTCGGCGAAGTTCGCCTTGCCGCCCTTGTAGAGAAACCGGAGGATCCCGGAGGCCTTTGCCAGGGAGTCGCCGACGCCGAACGCCGACATGACCACTACTCGCTTGGTGCCGCTGGCCTCGGCGGCCTGGACGAGCGCGCGTGTGGTGTCGATGATCAGGTTCGCGGGGTCCTTGGCCTTGCCGATCCCGAGGGTGCTGACCACCGCGTCCATGCCGCGCATGGCCTCGGCCAGCGCCTCGGCGTCCCGGACATCACCGGCGACCGCGGTCACCCGCTCGCGCCGGGCGAGCTTGGATGGGTCGCGTACGAAGGCGACCACCTCGTGTCCGGCGGCGGTGGCCGCGTCTGTGAAGAGGCGGCCGGTCGCGCCGGTGGCGCCCAGGAGGAGAAATCTCATTGCAGTCAGTCCTTTCAGGAGCCTGGACGGCTCTCGTGTACGAATCTGGTGTTCGCTGCGCCGCACCGGGCAGGCGCAACTGGCGCGGGCAGGGTGGTCTATGAGCACACCGGCGCTACGGCGCGTGTCCGGTACCGGGATGAGCTCCCGCTCGTGGGCGTTACCGTCACCGCCCTGCCCCGGCCGAGGCCTTGGCCTCCGCCCATTCCTTGAGGGGCCGGTTCATCCGCTCGAAGTTCTCCAGGGTGCGGTCGATGATGCTGCTCATCACGGGTACCAGCAGCCCCGAAAACCTCTCGTCCTGGATCACCCGCGTCCCGCCGTTGTGCGGGTTGAGGGCAAAGCCGTGATCGCCGCCGAAGAGGCCCGGAATGGGTAGCCCGCCGGCCCAGCGGAGTTCGATGCCCTCCGCCACGGCTGTCACCCGAGCCTTGAAATTGACCGGGCGGCCCTTCGCGGGCTGTGTCCGCAGGGCCAACGTGGCCCCGACCTGAATCTCTCCGGTCACCTCACGGATGTACGGATTCCAGTCCGGATAGCGGGCGAAGTCCGTCAGGACCTCCCACACCAGCCCGGGGCTCGCGTCGATGTCGATGTACGTGCTGATCTCTCGCATTTGGCACTCCCCGCTGGCCGCGCTGGCGACGACTCGCTCGCCCGGGAGCATGGCCGCTCCCGCGCTCGGCGGCACGACTCAGATGAAGCACGCCCGTCGACGCGGCTTCCCTTGAACCCACTCCGCTATTCGTGCTACACGCTAGCAAAGGTGAAACTCAGTCGCAAGTTCGAGTCATAGGATCGCTATCGAGGGCTAGCGTTGAATACAGCCATGAATGCCAGGTGGTCGAATCGGTGCGCATGGGCAGCCGAGATAGTGCGTACCTGCCGCCGCAGTTCCGCGTACCGGCGCGCCTCGGCCGCAGCTACGGTGCAGGGATGTAGGCGACGCCTGCCAGGAGGGCGGTCAGGCCGGGGGGAGACACCGACGGGTCGTCGTGTCCCTGTATCTCCATACGGTCGTCGCCACCTTCCTGCGGGCCACGCAGTACAAGGAGAGACCGCCGAGAACCGGGATCCCGGTCTGCCACCACTGATGGACGTGGGGGGGCAGACCGGGGAACGCGACGCCGCGTGAATGGCTCAGTCCGCAAGCTCGGCGTCTCACGGCCGAGAAGATGACCGTGATGTCCCCGGAAGACTCTGGAAGAATCCTCGGATGTCGGCGACCAGCAGATCGGGCTGCTCCATGGCGGGGAAGTGGCCGCCGCGGTCGAACTCGGACCAGTGCGTGATGGTGTTGGTGGCTTCGGCGAAGCGGCGGATGGTGAGGCTGAGGTCCTTGGGGAAGACCGCGACACCGGTCGGGGTGGTGGAGGGTTCCGGCTGCCGGCCCCAGGAGGCGGCGGACTCGCGGTACAGGCGTGCCGAGGAGGCAGCCGTGCCGGTGAGCCAGTACACCATGACGTCGGTCAGCATCTGGTCGCGGTCCACCGCGTCCTCGGGCGCGTCGACGGAGTCGGTCCAGTCCTTGAACTTCTCCACGATCCAGGCGAGTTGGCCGACCGGGGAGTCGTGCAGGGCGAAGGCGAGCGTCTGTGGCCGGGTGGACTGGACGGCCGCGTAGCCGAACAGCTCCCGCTGGTAGCGCTCTCCGTGCTTCAGACGTGCCTGCTCCTCGTCGGTGAAGGGCGCGGCCTCCGGGGGAGGCGGGGCGCCGATCATGGTGACGTGGACGCCGACGACGTGTTCGGCGTCGAGACGGCCCAGTTCGCGGGTGATGGACGATCCCCAGTCGCTGCCGTGGGCGCCGTAGCGGGTGTAGCCGAGTCGGCTCATCAGCTGCGCCCAGGCGCGGGCGACGCGTTCGACGTTCCAGCCCGTCTCGCGGGTGGGGCCCGAGAAGCCGTAGCCGGGGATGGAGGGGACGACGACGTGGAAGGCCTCGCTCAACGGCTCGATGATGTCGAGGAGTTCGACGAGGGAGCCGGGCCAGCCGTGGGTGGTGATCAGGGGCAGGGCGTCGGGATTCACTGAACGGACGTGCAGGAAGTGCACGTTCTGGCCGTCGATCTCGGTGGTGAACTGCGGGAAAGAGTTCAGGCGTGTCTCGTGGACGCGCCAGTCGTAGGAGTGCCGCCAGTAGTGCGCCAGCTCTTTGACGTAGTCGAGGGGGATGCCGTACTCCCAGCCGACGCCGGGGAGTTCGTTGGGCCAGCGGGTGCGGTCGAGGCGGTCGTGCAGATCGTCCAGCTGGGACTGGGGGATGTCGATGCGGAAGGGGGTGATCGCGGTCATGTGGGGGGCTTTCCTGGTTCGGGCCGGGCGGTGGAGAGGCCGGAGCTGCGACTGCCCGGCGACGGTGGCGGGTGGTGATCAACAGTCAAGCCAGGTGATCACAGGCCCTGGACGAGCCCATGACCCGTGGCAGCTCTCTCGACGTCGAGATACGCAAGGTCATATGCGGCACGAACGATGGAGAAGGTCAACGCCCGCCACCCGCAAGGTCGTCCGCGTCCGCTGAAGGCGGTAGCTGCCGGAGGCGGCCTGGTGCTGGTCGGCGAGGGCCGGTACCCGGACGCCGACCGGCCTGTGGCCTTCCGTGATCCTCCCGGTACGGCAGCGGCGGGGCACCTCGGCATCATGCGCTCGAACGCGTGCCCTGGTCGGGATCGGGCGCCTCGGCCACTGCTTCATCGGTCTTCTCAGGCAGGTCGAGGCTGCTGCGCAGGGTGACCGGTTTGAGGAGGACGGCGGCGATGACGGCGAGAAGGGCTGCGGCGGCCGCGAGGAGGAAGACGTGCGCCGTCGCGTCACCGTACGCGACGCGGATGATCTCCCGCAGTGCGGGAGAGTCCGAGTCCGCGCCGGACAGCCCGGCGGAGGCAAGGCCGCTCGCGGTCCCGTCCTCGACCTGGCGGGCCAGGACGGCGCCGAGGACGGCGACGCCGATCGTGCCGCCGAGGGAGCGGAAGAACGTCACCGTGGAGCTCGCCGCCCCGATGTCCTTAAGCGGCACGGTGTTCTGCACGGCGAGTACGAAGTTCTGCAGTGTCATGCCGACGCCCATCCCGACACACAGCATCGACACGGCCAGGAAGACCATGGGGGTCTTGTTGTCGATGACGCCGAGGCCCGTGCAGCCGGCGGTGAGCAGTGCGGCGCCGGTGATGAGGAACGGCTTGATCTTCCCGCTGCGGCTGATCAGCCGGCCGGCGACGATGGAGGCGATCAGGATGCCTGCCATCATCGGAATGGTCAGCAGACCGGCTTCGGTGGGGGTGCGGCCGCGGCTGAGCTGGAAGTACTGGCTGAGGAAGACCGAGGCGCCGAACATGGCCGTACCGACGGCCAGGCTGCCGAGGATGGCCAGGGCGGTGGTGCGCTGCCGCACGATGGCGAGCGGGACGATCGGTTCGGTGGCGCGCTTCTCCACCCACAGGGCGGCGGCGAGCAGGGCCAGCCCGCCGGACACCATGGCGGCGGTCTGCCACGAGGCCCAGGCGAAGGAGCTGTCGACGAAGGACACCCAGATGAGCAGGACACTGACCCCGGAGGCGATCAGGGTGGCCCCCAGGTAGTCGATCTGCACGTTCTCGCGGCGCAGGAGAGGAAGGTTCAGCGTCCGCTGGAGGAGGAAGGACGCGACGACGGCGAGCGGAATGGCGATGAAGAAGCACCACCGCCAGCCCAGCCACGAGGTGTCGACGATGACACCGCCGAGGAGCGGCCCACCGATGGTCGATGTCGAGGTGGTGCCGCTGAGGTAAGCGCTGTAACGGCCGCGCTCGCGAGGCGGGATGATGGCGGCAATGGCGATCTGGACGAGCGCCTGCGCGCCTCCCACGCCGACGCCCTGGAGGGCCCGCGCGGCGATCAGTTGCCCGCCCGTCTGGCTGATCCCCGACGCCACGGTGCCGAGCACGAAGATGACGATGGAGACTTGGAGAAGGGTCTTCTTGCTGAAGAGGTCGGCGAGCTTGCCCCAGATCGGGGTCGTCGCCGTCGTGGTGAGGAGGCTCGCGGTGACGATCCACGTGTACTGGGTCTGGGTCCCGTGCACGTCTTCGATGATCTTCGGTAGCGCGCTGGAGACCACCGTACTGCTGAGGGTCGAGACGAAGAGGGCGAGGAGCAGGCCGCTGAGCGCCTTCAGTACCTGCCGTTGGGACGTGGGGGACGCCTCCGTGAGAGTCGACTCGTTCACTGTGCTCCTCGACGGGTTTCAGGTCACCGGTTTGCTGTGCATCACGCTCTACGGGCGCAGGCCGGACATCGCGGTCGCCGGCGCTGGAACGGCAGGAGCTCAGCTGACATAAGGGGAGAGGGGTGCGCGCGGGCCAGGACGGGCGTCGGCCTTCGCGCACCCCCGCGGCAGGCAGGCGTACGGGAAGTCAGGAGCGTGCGGCCTGCGCGTTCCCGATGAGCGGGCGGTCCAGCGCGTCGGCAGTGCGGCCGAGGAGTTGCAGGTTGCGGGCGCCGAAGTCGACCGTGAGTGGGTGTCCGGAGATGTACCGCGCCGCATGGGAGTTGAGGAACACGACGGGGTCCGCCATCTCCTCCGGCGTGGCCAGACGTTGGTTCAGGCCGGCCCGCGACTCAAGCGATGCGCGTCCGCCGGCCATCACGGCGAAGTCGGACGTCAGACCGGTCTCGGTGCTCGTCGGGAGCACGGCGTTGACCCGGATTCCGCGGCTTCCGAGCGCGGTGGCGCTGTGCGCCATGAACAGGTTGAGCAGCCGCTTCGAGAGGGGATAAGCGGCCGGTCCGGGCTGGTCGTTGAGACCGAGTCCTTCGATCGCGTCGACGGTGGCATCCCACCCGGCGACGTGGATCAGCCCTTCGAGTTCCTCCTGGTAGCGCTCCCAGTTGATACCGCCCATGGAGGTCACATAGACGATGGCGCCGCCGTCGCCCATCCGCGCCTCCAGGTGCGTGTCCGAGATGTACTTGTAGGCGCCGAAGTTGATCAGCAGTGTGGTGTTGTAGTCATGATGGAGACCTGAGACTCCGGCCACGCCGAAGAACGCGTCGATGTGCTCGGGGAGTTTCGCGAAAGCACGGTCGATGTCGTCGCGCAGCGCCAGGTCCGCCTGGATCGCGGAGGCGAGGCCCGGGAGCTCGGTCGGCGCGTAGTCGATGGCGTGGACCTCCGCGCCCAGTTCGACGAGGCGCTTCGCCGTCGCCCTGCCGATCCCGGAGGCGCTGCCGGTCACGACCGCCGTCCTGCCGGTGTACTGAAGGTAGTCGTTCATGTGTCCGATTCCTCTCGCCTGCGCCCGCGCCCGGTGGCGGGCGCGGGCCTGCCGTGTCTGTGGGAGTGGTGCGTCAGGAAAGCGGGAGCGAGAGTGCGGACCCGATGGTCTTGGTCTCGGTGTAGACCTCGAAGCCCTCTCGGCCGCCCTCGCGGCCGATGCCGCTGGCCTTGTAACCGCCGAAGGGGGCGTCCCCGCCGGAGAACGAGCCACCGTTGATCATGAAACTGCCGGTTCGGATGGCGCGTGCGATGCGCAGAGCGCGCTCTGTCGAGGCCGAGGCGACGTATCCGGCGAGGCCGTACCGGCTGGCGTTGGCCAGCCGGATCGCTTCTTCGTCGGTGTCGAACGGGGTCACGGTGAGCACCGGCCCGAAGATCTCCTCCTGTGCGATGGTGGAGTCGTTGTCGACGTCGACGAAGAGTGTCGGCTCCACCCAGAAGCCCGCGCGTTCGGGGACGGCGCCGCCGACCGCGAGCCTCGCGCCCTCTTCCCGGCCGACGCGGATGTAGTCGGCGACGCGGTCGCGCTGCCGGGCCGAGATGATCGGACCGGCCAGCGTGCCCTGGTCCTGAGGGTCACCACAGGACACCTGCTGGAACGCCTGCGTGAGGCCGGCGACGACCTGGTCGTAGACCTTGCGGTGCACGAGCAGTCGGGTCGGCAGCGCGCAACCCTGGCCCGAGTGGGCGAGCGCGCCGAGCGCCTGCGGGATGGCCTGCGTGAGGTCCGCGTCGTCGAGGATGATCGACGCGCTCTTGCCGCCGAGTTCCAGCGTCGTGCGCTTGAAGGTGGGCGCGGCGAGTTCGAGGATGCGCTGCCCCGTGGCCGTGGAGCCGGTGAACGACACCATGTCGACGCGCGGGTCGGTCAGGAGGAGTTCGGCCGTGCCGAGGTTGCTGGTCGGCACCACGTTGACCACGCCGGCCGGGATGTCGGTGCGCTCGGCGATGAGCCGACCGATGCGAGTGGCGTTCCACGGTGTCTCGGGGGCGGGCTTCGCGACGACCGTGTTGCCGGTGGCGAGAGCGCCGGCGAGCTTGACGAGCAGCAACCCGAAGGGGAAGTTCCAGGGCGTGATGGCGGCGACGACGCCGACGGGCTCCTTGACCACCCACCGCTCGCTGGGCTCGTTGGTGAACCGGTTGACGGTGTCGTCGAGTCGGCGCACCCACTCGAACCGGTCGATGTGGTCGATGTGCCATCGGAACTTCTGCAGAGGCTCCTCCAGCTGGGCACCATAGGTGAGCATGCGCGGAGCTCCGACCTCCGCGATGAGTTCCTCGCGCAGCTCGTCCTTCTCCTCGACCAGCGCGTCGAGGAGCTGGGTCAGGGCGCGCTTGCGGAACTGCCGGTCGACGGCCCAGTCCGTCTCCTCGAACGCGCGCCGGGCCGCAGCGATCGCGTCGAGCATGTCCTCCCGGCCGGCGTCGGCGACCTTGCCCAGAACGGTGCCGTCCGCCGGGTTGAGCACCTCGAACGTGCCGCTGCCCGCGGCGCTACGGAGCTCTCCGTCGATCAGCAGGCGCTCCTCGTGCGGGGACGCTGTCGACGGCGGACCTGATGGAGTAGGGGACATTGTCTCTCTCCTCATGGGGGGAAGTTGTCGAGGGGCGGCTCGGGAGGCCGAGAAGGGCCGGACGCCGTGGGGCGGTGCGTGCGCGCGGGATCGGCGTCGAGCCCGGCGTTTGTGCTCTGATCAGGCGCGAAGTCCCCCGGCCGCCGCGTTCTCATGGGTCGGAGGTCAGGACTCCACTGCGGTGACGGTGGTGCGCACGCTGTCGTGCCACGCCGCGCGGGTCGCGATCGCCTGCCGCCACGGGCGGATGGCCTTGGGCGGCATGCCGACGGCGAGGGCGCCGGTGACGCGGTCGCCGGTACGGTACGCGGCGACGAACTTCCGCTCGGACAGGTCGCCCTCGACGAGGGCGACTTCGTCGTGGCCGCGGAGATAGCCGTAGGCCTGCATCTTCATGTCGTACTGGTCGGACCAGAAGTACGGCACCGGCGCGAAGGGTTTGCCCGCCTCGGGGCGCAGCAGGTTCCGGGCGGCGGCCATGCCCTGTTCGGCGGCGGTGGTGCGGTGCTCGATACGCATCGAGGTGCCGAACAACGGGTTGTACCAGCGGGCGACGTCACCGGCCGCGTACACGTTCGGGGCGGCCTTGCAGTACTCGTCGCACACCACGCCGTCCCCGACGGTCAGGCCGCTGCCCGTGAGCCACTCGGTGTTGGGCAGGGAGCCGATGGCGACCAGCACCTCGTCGGCCTCGATCACCTCGCCGTCCGCGAGCCGCACGCCGTCCTCGGTCACCTCGGTGACGGTGACCCCGCAGCGCAGGTTCACGCCCCGCTCCAGATGGGCGTTCGTCAGGACCGTGCCGACCTCCATGCCGACGGCGTGGGCCAGTGGCACCGGGGCGGGTTCGAGGAGCGTGACCTCGCAGCCGAGTCGCCAGGCGACGGCGGCGGCCTCCGCGCCGAGGAAGCCGGCGCCCACCACGACCAGCCGTCGGCCTGGGGTGAGCCGCTTCCGCAGCGTAAGCGCGTCGTCGGGGGTGCGCAGGACATGTGCGCCCTCGCCGGGCAGCCGACGAGGCCGGACCCCGGTGGCGATGAGCAGCCCGTCGTAGGGGAGGGCGGATCCGTCGGCCAACTCGACGGTTCGGGCGGCCGGTTCGAGGCCGGTGGACGCCACGCCGAGCCGCAGGTCGAGATCGAGCGCGGCCAGCGCGTCGGAGGTGCGCAGGACCAGCCGGTCCGGCTCCCACTCCGCGGCCAGGATCTGCTTCGACAGCGGCGGGCGGTCGTAGGGCGCCAGCGGTTCGTCGCCGACCAGGGTGAGCGTGCCGTCGTAGCCCTCCCGGCGCAGGGTCTCGGCCGCCGCGAGTCCGGCGGCCGAGGCACCGACGACGACGATCCGCCTCACTGCTCGACCAGGCGGATCGCGGCGGCCGGACAGACCGCGATCGCTTCTTTCACGTCGTCGAGGACATCGGCTGCGGGCTCGTCCTCCAGGAGGATCGCGATGCCGTTGTCGTCCTGGTCGAAGACGTCCATAGCGGCGAGCACGCACTGCCCGGAGGCGACGCACTTGTCGGCTTCCAGCTCCACCTTCATGGGAATTCCCCTTACTTCACACGTGGTTGTCGTTCGTTCGCGGGAGAGGGAACCGTCACCAGGAGACGGGCAGTTCGTGCACGCCGTAGATGAACGCGTCGTTCTTGAATCTGACGTCCTCCAGCGCGCAGGCCGGCTTCAGCGTGGGAATGCGCTTGTAGAGGGTGCCGTACACGACTTGGAGTTCCATCCTGGCCAGCGGCTGGCCCAGGCACTGGTGGATGCCGAAGCCGAAGGCGACGTGGCGGCGGGCGTCGCGGGTGAGGTCGAGGCGGTCCGGGTCGGGGAACACCGCGGGGTCGCGGTTGGCGATCTCGTTGGCGATGATGACGCCCTCGCCGGCCCTGACGACCTGGCCGGCGATCTCGATGTCCTCGGTCACCGCGCGGCGCCGTCCCAGGTGGGTGATGTGCAGGTAGCGCAGCAGTTCCTCGACCGCGCCGGCAACGAACTTCGGGTCGTCGCTCTCGCGCAGCAGGGCGAGCTGGTCGGGGTTCTCAAGGAGGGCGAGGGTGCCGAGGGCGATCATGTTCGCGGTGGTCTCGTGGCCCGCGATCAGCAGGAGCAGGGCCATCTCCGTGGCCTGTTGGTGGTCGATCTCCCCGGCCGTGACGCGCCCCGCGATGCTGGAGAGCAGGTCGTCCTTCGGCTCGGCGAGCCGCTTGGCGATCTGACCGGCCAGGTATCCGGCCATCTCCCGGGTCGCAACACCGCGCTGCTCGGGGGTCGCGGTCGTGCGGACCATCGTCTTGGTGTTCTCCTGGAACAGCGCGTGGTCGTCGTAGGGCACGCCGAGCAGTTCGCAGATGACCAGGGAGGGGATCGGCAGGGCGAACTCCTCCACGAGGTCCACCGGGCCCGGCCGGCTCAGCATCCCGTCGATCAGGTCGTCGACGATCCTCTGCACGGCGGGTCGCAGGGCCTCCACCTTCTTCACGGCGAACGGGGCCGTCACCATCCGGCGCAGCCGGGCGTGTTCGGGGTCGTCCATCATGATGAAGCTGAGCTTGCCCTCGCCGCCCTCGGGACTGGCCTTGGTCGGGTAGCCGGGGCTGTCGGTGTCGGCGCTGACTCGGGCGTCGCCGAGGATGGCGCGCTGGTCGGCGTACCGGGTCACGAGCCACGGTTCAGTGCCGTCCCACAGCCGCACCTTCGCCAGCGGCGTCTTCGCCTGGAGGTCCTTCAGGGCGGGCGGCGGGTCGAAAGGGCAGCGGGCCTCCCGGGGCATCGGGAACTCGGGGGGCGAGTCCGGTGCCTCGGGAACGGGTCCTGCCAGGGTGTCGGCCATGGTTCTCCTCGGTGGTGGGGGCTCCGCTCGAGAGTGGGAGCGCCGGGGTGAAGTGGTCGAGGCCTCGATGAGCACATGCAAACAGAGCGGGCTGACGGCTTCCGGTCAGTTCTCTGACAGAGAGCTGACGTGACACAGATCACAGCCGAGTCCAGGTGCCCAAATGCCTTGCCATGTAGGGGAGTTGTAAGGCAGGCGCCGCTTGGTGCGGCAGGTCAGTGCTCGGCGTCGGCGTGCCCGAGCCAGTAGCCGAACCCTCGGCGTGTGTGAATCAGGCTGGGCGCGTCATGGTCGACCTTGCGCCGCAGCCGGGAGACGAGCTGCGGCGCGCTCAGCCTCGTCGAAGGTGGCCACGAGCTTGCGGCGCTCGATCTTGGCGGGGGCGACTGGCACGAGCAGCAGGTTCGCCTCGGTAACAGCCTCGTGGAAGATACGGGCGCTGCCGCGCTGGCGTCGACTACGATCGCGCCGAACTCGGCGCGCTTGGTGCGGATGTACTCGGCGATGCCGTCGAACAGTTACCGCTCGACGATCAGGTTGGCGGGAGTCTCGAAGCTCGTGGCCTGTGCGACCTTGAACCAGTCGTAGGAGGACTGGCTGGTGGCGTCGGCGTCCAGCAGCAGCGTGGGCAGGCCGAGGACGCGCGTTTCAACGCCCCGGGCATCTGTTGGCACCGAGACCCACGGGATCACTGCTGTTGCAGGCTCTGATCGCCGGGAACTCGTCGTAACTCACCGGCTTGCACGAAACCCAGTGGCAGCGATCTTGTAGCGCTCGGGACGGAGGTCCAGCATCTGGAATTTCAGGGGCTCGGTGGAAGTCCGTCAAGCCGGTGGGCCGTGGCTGCTGTTCAGCGGGCTGCACGGATCATCACGGTGAGGACGGGCGAGGCCACTGACGGCTGGCTCTGCCCGATGTCCTCGTACCCCCACGACTTGTAGAGCTCGTGGACCTTTCCGTCGCCAGCGGCCGGGTTGACCATGAGGGTGACGAAGGGCTCGTCACGTGTGGCGAGGAGGGCGTTGTGGATACGCCGGGCGGTGCCGGTCTTCCGCCAGGCCGGCCGGACGCCGATCTCCTTCAGGGCAACGGCCGGTCGCTGGGTGTACTTCTCCGGCGGGGCCGGGCTGGTGCGTTGCCAGTACCGGTCGCCGTGCTCGATGGTGTTGCCGTAGGCGTAGCCGACTGGATAACTGCCCGCGTACGCGAGGACCGCCGCGAACCCCGGCTCGGTGCTGTGCCGGTCCAGGCGTTCGCCGAACGCGGTGACCGCGTAGTTCGGCAGGTGGAGGAGCGGGGCGCGCACTTCGGCGTACACGTCGAGGAGGTCGCCGCGGGCGGTGTCGAGGGTGGTGAAAGTGCGCAGTTCGATGGCGGGAGCCGTGGTCATGCGGCCATCCTCCAGGTGGCGGCGTGCTCGGTCCAGGTCTGCACGCTGGAGCTGCCCGGCGCGGTGGCGCGCAGCGCGGCCCCGAACTCCTGCAGCATGCGCGTGACCCGGGCGTGCTGGGTAGCGGCGTCGGCGGGGACCTTCATCGCGGTGGCCGTGGCGGCGTCGGGGGCGCCCTGGGCGAGCTGGGCGTGTGCGAGCCGGGTCGTGGTGATGGCCCGGGACCGGATCATGTGGGGTCGGAGGGCGGACAGGCAGCGGTGGGCGTGGTACTCGGCGGTCGAGTAGTCGCCGAGCGCCAAGTGCGCTGACAGGGCCAGGGAGTCCAGTTCGGCCTGGTCGTAGAAGGCGAGCATCCACACCGGCCGGTAATCGGCGGGATCGGCGCGCAGCATGGCGTCCTGCGCCTGCTCGAACGCCCGGCGGGTGCCGGTGCGGTCCTGGGCCGCGCCGTGGATGGCGCCTTGGCGGGCCAGGCCGAGGGAGGCGAAGAGAGGGTCTCGGCGGGTGAGGTGCAGGTTTCGGGCGACGTCGTTGGCGGCGAACGCGTCCGCGGGACGGCCCATGTGCCGGTACATGGTGCCTGCGTGGCTCCAGATGCGGAACTTGATCGCCTGGTCGCCGGACATCTCGGCGAGCGCCTGGGCCTCACGCATGTGCGCCTTGGCGATGTCGTAGCGCCGGCCGTCGATGGCAGCCCACATCGCTGAGGAACGGAACGCCGCTGCGGAGGCGTAGAGGCTGCTGCGAACCCGCTGGCTGGCGCTGCCCGCGTTCTGGAGATTCAGGGCCTCGTCGGCGAGCGCGGCGGCCCGCTGCTCGATGCCGAGTTGGCCGCCGTGGCGGTGGTCGCTGGCGATGATCTCGGCGAAGCGCTTCTGTAGACGGTCGACGTCGCTCATGCCGATGCGGCGCGGGGATGCGGTGCCGGGAGCGGCGGCTGCCGCGGCGGCAGCCGCCGCGATGCCTCCGACGAGGGTACGGCGCTTCATGTCGGGGTCCTCCTGCTGCGGTGGGGCTGGGCTGGACGGAGTCCGGCCCCGTGGCACGAACCCTAGAGCGACGGCGGGCAGGCCGCTGACGTCCTCAAGTGCCTTGCGGGTAGCCGATTTGGGCCACGTGACCCGGCCTGCTTTCCAGTCCCGGACCGATGAACCGTCGAGGCCGCCATGTCTCCCGGTCAGTTCCTCTAAGGCCCTGTTCACAGTGTCAGCAAGGCTGTTGGAGCTGTAGCCGTGTTCGGCCATCCACGCCTCAAGAACGGTGTTGCGCGTGGTGTCCATGTCCGCACGGTAGCCCTCACCTCCCCTCACTCGCCAGGTAAAGAGAGGGTCAAATCGCCCTAGGTTCATCGGATGGACGGACAGCTGATCGCCCTAACCACCTTGCGCAGGAGGGGAGTTGTCTTGGTGTTGGTCGCCCGCTACGCCCACCGTGCGGGCGGCTGTTGACGGCCCGGCCCGCCCCTGAGGTCCCCCGCGGGGGTGGTCCGGGCGCCGAGACGACACGAAGGCTCAACCCCAATGACGAGTCTCATTAAGCCAGTTCAGGCCGCCCCCACCGGCCACCCCGCCTATAGCCAGACCTTCCCTTGCGAGCCGTCCACGGCCCAAATCGGCCGCAAGCTCGTCCGTGACGTCCTCGGCGTATGGCACCTCGACAACCTGGCCGACGTCGCCGCACTGATCATCTCGGAGCTGATCGCGAATGCCGTAAGGCACACCCCGTGCGACTCGATCCGCCTGATTATTGGGCGACCGAGCGCGACACGGGTGCGCGTTGGGGTGGTGGACCGGGCGCCATCACGTTTGCCGGTGCTCGGGCAGGTCAGGGGAGACGACGAGTCAGGCCGCGGCCTGCTCCTGATCGACGGCATCGCCGACCGCTGGGGCTATGACCTGCACGGCACGGACGAGCGCCCACGGTGCAAAGAGGTCTGGGCCGAACTCTTCATGAAGGGCGACGAGTGAAGCCGGTCGTGGCGACCTCGCCCATGCCGGACGTCGCTCGCCTACGTCCCCGCCAGCAGATGGCCATGGAGTGTGCACGCTGCGCCCGGTACCTGGGAGCGAGCGGCGAGATCTTGGGCGAAGTACGTCATCGGGGCCTGCTGTTCCAGCTCTGGGTGTGCGGGCCCACCTGCCGGTCGCCCACACCTGGACCGCGGACGGGAGCCGAGACATGACCCAGCTCCCCGGCATGCAGGAGCACTGGGTCACCGGTGACTGCTGGCTCGGGTGCGAGCGCACCGGAGTGCCCGTGATCTGGCTCGGCCCACTGCAGTGGGACGGGCAGCACGCCCCAGTCCACGCCTGCAAGCCGTGCCTCGACCGGCTCAAGGCTCAGGCGCTCGCCTACTTCATGCAGCGGCGACCGGCTGCCGTCTGAGCAGACTCCCGCCTCCGGCCGTGCGGACTGTGCCGTACGGCCGGAGGCGGGCATCACCGCACAACAACATCCCAACCACTCAAAGGAGTTGGCATGACACGCAGCACCGTAGTACCGAGCAGCACTCATGTGAGCCAGCAGACGCCGAGGACGTCGGACGGTTTCGACCTGGACGTGTCCCTCGTCGAGGTCGCCGATCCCGCAGGTCTGGTCAACCTGACCGACGACAACTGCGGAACCACCTGTGGCGCCTGCACCACCAACGTCGCCTAAACCCGAGGCTTCACGTCGCTCCGGGCTGGTGCCGCCACGCCCTGTGGCGTGGCGGCACCAGCCGCCCGTCCCTCACCTACGGAGGTAGTGGTGGTTGCTCCGCGCCCAGCGTTCCGAACCGGCACGACCGCTCTCGTACGAGCCGTTGCCCAGCCGACACTGCCGTGTCGTCCGCTTCCGGACCTCTCCGATCACTCTCCCAACGGAGCCGCCACCTGTGCCGCCTGGCTGCGTGAGATCTGGGCGAACGCCGACCTTGCCGAAGCCTTGGAACACGCCAGCCCGGTCCTGGCCGCGCAGGTACGGACCGTGTGCACGGCCGATGAGCCGTCAACGCGAGACGTCCGGCGTGCGGCACTGTCCGTGGCCCGCTACCTGCTGCGCTCCCAGCACCGGGCGACGCCGTTCGGGCTCTTCGCCGGTGTGACCGTCGCAGAATTCGGTCCGCAGGCGGGCGCACGCTGGGGTGCGGAGCACGTAGCCATCGGCCATGCGGGCGCAGAGTGGTTGGCCGCCGTCATCGAGAGGCTGGAGTCCTGCCCCGACCTCCTCGAACGGCTGCCGGTGGTCGTCAACAACACCGTGACGAGCCGCGGGGACCGGCTCATCGTGCCGTTTCAATCCGACGCTCAGGACGATCGGACTCGCGCGGTTGAGGCGTCCCTTGCCCTCATCGAGCCCGTACGCGCGGTCCTCGCCGCAACGCGAGCGCCGGTCCGGGTCGGTGTGCTCGCGGACAAGCTCCAGGCGGAGTTCCCCGAGGCCGGACCGGAGAAGGTGCGGCGGCTACTAGTAGAGCTGATCCAGCGGCATGTCCTGATCACGAGCTTGCGCACACCCAGCACCGAGACCGACGCCCTCGGGTATCTACTCGACCAACTCGACGCGATCGACACCGACAGCCTCCCTCCGGTCGCGGAGATGCTGCGCGAGCTGCGGGCGATCCGGACCGGCCTCAATGAGTGCACTTCGCGGGGCCGGCAGGACAGCGTCGCAGCGCGGATGAGGGCCCTCGTGCCAGGTCTGCGCCGCCACCCTGTCGCGCTCGACCTGCGCCTGGACGCGCAGCTCGTACTGCCGGACGCGGTCGCCCGCGAGATCGAGCGCGCGGCCCTGATCCTGACCCGAGTCTGCGCCCGCCCGTACGGCACCGCGGCGTGGGGCGCGTACCACCAGCGGTTCTACGAGCGGTACGGCATCGGCACGATGGTGCCGCTCCAGGAAGTCGTCGCGGACAGCGGCACCGGTTACCCCGACGGCTACCCAGGCACTCCGCCTGGCGCCCGTCGACCTCGCGTCTCCGCTCGGGATGACGCCCTCGTACGGCTGGCGCAAGCCGCCGCGCTCGACGGCCGCGACGAGGTGGTCCTCACCGACGAGTTGATCGACGCCTTGGACGTAGGGCCCGACGAACCCCGGGTGCCGCCGCACCTGGAGGTGGGGGTGCGGGTTCATGCGGCCAGCGTGGGCGAGTTGCAGCGCGGGCGATTCCGGCTTGAAGTCGTGAGCGTGTCTCGCGGCGCCGGCGTCTCCACAGGCCGGTTCCTCAGCGTCCTGGCCCCCGCCGACCGTGAGGCCCTGGCCGCCGAGCTGGCTGACCTTCCGACCACCGACATCAACACCGTGCCTGCGCAGCTGTCCTTTCCACCGCTCCTGCCTGAGAGCGCCCACGTCACGCGCGCCCCGCGAGTCCTGCTCACCGTGATCAGCCTCCAGGAACACCGGGCTCCCGCAGACGATGTCCTCACACCTGCGGACCTGGCGGTGGGGTGCGACGGCCGCCGCATGTACGTGGCCGCCCCCGAGCGCGGTCAGCGCATCGAGGCCGTCGGGATGCACGCGCTTAACCTCCGCACGCACACTCCGCCGCTGGTGCGATTCCTCACCGAGTTGTCGCGTGCTCAATGCGCGCAGGTCACCGTCTTCGACTGGGGTGCTGCGGCGGCGATGCCGTTCCTACCGCGCCTGCGGTGCGGGCGCACGGTGCTTTCCCCGGCCCGCTGGCGGCTGGAGGCGACCGAGCAACCTGGTCGCGCACGCCCTTGGGCCGAATGGGACTCCGCCCTCACCGACTGGCGGGCTCGGCGGCGGCTACCTCGGCGGGTCTACCTCGTGGAGGACGACCGGCGTCTCTTCCTCGACCTCGACGAGGCCGGCCACCGGACGCTGCTGCGCCAGCACCTCGACCGAGCGGGCCTGGCCGTGCTCGTCGAGGCGGCGGAACCGGGGGCGCTTGGTTGGTGCGACGGTCGCGCCCACGAGGTAGTGGTGCCGCTCAAGGCAATCCGGTCTCCGACGTGGCCGGCGCTTCCCGCCCCCACCCGGGCTCGCGCCCTCTCTCCAGCCCAGATGCAGACCCCGGCCGCTTCGTCGGTGTTGCTGGCCACCTTGTATGGAGACGATCGCCGCCAGGACACCCTGCTCTCCTGCCACTTGCCCAATCTGCTCGAACGGCTGGGTGGCCCGCCGTGGTGGTTCATCCGCTTCCGCGACCCCGAGCAGCACCTGCGTCTGCGCATCGCGCTACCCACGCCGGAGGCATTCGCTGAGACGGCTCGAACCGTGAGCGCATGGGCCGACGAGCTGCGCGGCGCCGGTCTGCTCGCGGACTTGCGGTACCCCACCTCCTATCGGGAGATGGGCCGTTGGGGATCCGGCCCTGCCTGGGACGCGGCCGAGGAAGTGTTCCGGGCGGACTCGCGCGCCATCCTGGCCCAGCTCTCGCAGCCGCAGCGCCCACACGAGCGCACGCTGGTGGCCGCACACACTGTCTCTATCGCCTCCGCCTTCCTCGGCAGCACCCAAGCCGGGATGCGCTGGCTGATCGACCACATCCCTCCCACAGCGCCCTTGCCCGTACCGCGCCCGCAGTTCACCGATGCCGTACGCCTCGCTGACCCTGGCGACGACTGGGCGGCATTGCGCGGCGCCCCCGGAGGAACGGCGATCGTGTCGGCGTGGGCCGATCGCGACGCGGCGCTCGCCGCCTACCGCCGGCAACTGCCAGGTCCCCACACGCAGGGCATCGCCCTTGATGACGTCCTGACTTCGCTGCTGCATGTCCACTTCGTGCGGCACATCGCGGTGAACTTCCCCGAAGAAGAGGTCTGCCTCTACCTCGCTCGCGCTGCAGCCCTGGCCTGGACCGCCCGCACCACTGGGAGGACACGGTGATCGCACAGGCCGGGCTGGACCTGGCCGGCGCCGTCGCCGAGCAGCTCGCCGACCCCCACACGGCGTACCTTGGGCCAGCGGTCTCTCATCGGCAGCACCTTGCCTATGGCTTGCCCGGCATCGCGCTCCTGCACATCGAGCGGGCTGCGGCCGGCCTGGGGCCGTGGCAGCGCGCCCACGACTGGCTCGCCGCCGCATCCCGCGAACCGCTGACCAGCGGCCACGACAGCCACCCCTTCTACGGGGCGCCCGCCTTCGCGCAGGCTCTGGCGTGCGCCGCCGATCACCTGCCAGGCGCCTACCAGCGCGCACTCGACACTCTCGACCGACAAATGGCTGACGACGTGAGCCGCCGCGTCAGCGCCGCACACCGCCGCATCGACGCCGGACTCCTCCCAGCGCTCGCGGAGTTCGACACCATTCGCGGCCTGAGCGGCTACGGCTCCTACCTCCTGCGCCGCAACCCTGGCAGCGCCGCCCTGCGTGCCGTACTCGACTACGGCGTACGCCTCACCCAACCGATCACACACGACGGCGAGATCTTGCCCGGCTGGTGGACGAACACAGGGCCCTCGGGCCGCCCGGACGACCGTTTTCGAGGCGGACACGCCAACAACGGCATGGCGCACGGTATCGGCGGCGTGCTCGCGCTCCTGGCGCTCGCCGCCACGCAGGGCACCTTCGTCGACGACCACGACGACGCACTGGACCGGATCCTGGTGTGGCTGGACCGATGCCGAGAGGACAGTGGCCGAGGCCCGGCGTGGCCGTACTGGGTCACCCGGGAAGAGCTGCGCACCGGCCGCCTCACCTCGTCCACGCCGCGGCGGCCGTCATGGTGCTACGGCACCGCTGGCCTCGCCCGCGCCCAGCAACTCGCCGCGCTCGCCCGCGGCGACGACGGCCGTCAGCTGGACGCCGAGAACGCGCTCGTGGCCGCCATCACCGACCCCTTTCAGCTCAAGGCCACGACGGACAACGCTCTGTGCCACGGCTTCGCCGGCCTCGCCCACGTCGCCGCCCGCGCGGCCGACGACGCCCACCCCTCGACCGCCGGACAGCTCCGCGCCACGATCCCGGCACTCCTAGCCGCAGTCCAACCGCCGGGCGCCGACCCCGCACACGCCGCCACGACGCTCCTGCAGGACGAGGAGCGCGGCCCCGGTCTCCTCGACGGCGCAGCCGGTATCGCACTGGCCCTCCTCGCGCCAAGCACCGCCGCACCGCCCCGATCCACCTGGGACGCCTGCCTGCTCATCGCCTGACCCTCGACCGAAGGACACCCGTATGCCCCCGGACCGCTCCGACCGTTGGCAGCAACACAACATCACCTTCGCTGACCGCGAGAGCGCCCAGCGCGCCATCGTCGAACGCCTCGCCCCTGTCCTCCTCGCTGCCGAACGGGACGGGCAGCTCACCGGCTGGTGGTTCATGAACAAGCAGCCCTGGCCGCTGCGGTACCGCGCGGACGAGCCTTCACCCGCCGTCGAAGCGCTGCTGAGCGACCTCGTCCAGGACGGCACGGCCGTGTCATGGCTGCCCTACATCTACGAACCCGAGACCCACGCCTTCGGCGGGACCCAGGCCATGGACGTCGCCCACGACCTGTTCCACAAGGACAGCCGCCACCTGCTCACCTATCAACCAGGCCCGGAGCAGCTGGGACGCCGGGAAACCGCCGTGCTGCTGGCAAGCGTGATGATGCGGGCGGCCGGCCTGGACTGGGTCGAGCAGGGCGACGTATGGGTAAAGGTCGCCGCCCTCCGACCGGCCACCGGCCTTCTGCCCTCTGCGCGGGCCGCCGAACTGGCGCCCGCGATGCGGAAGCTGATGACGGTCGACGCCCATAGCTTGTGCCGCGCGAACGGCCCGCTCGCCGAGCACGACGAGTGGGTCGCCGCTTTCGAGAGGGCGGGCACCGCGCTCGCCGACCTCGCAGGCCGCGGCGCCCTCACCCGCGGTCTGAGAGCCGTCCTTGCCCACCACGTGATCTTTCACGCCAACCGCGCCGGTCTCCTCCGGGACGACCAAAGCGCCATGTCCAACATCGCACGAGAGGTAATCATGGGAACGAGTGACAACACCGCGTCGACCGACGAGGCAACGGCCAAGACGGATAGCGTCAGGGCGGTGAACACCGACACGATCGCCACCCCCACGGCTGACGCCGAGCGCCTCCGCAACGCCCTGGTCGACCAGCTTCGCGCGGAGGGGCACGCCCGCACGGCCGCAGTCGAGAATGCGCTGCGGAGTGTGCCCCGTCACGTGTTCGTGCCGGATGCGTCGCTCGAAGACGCCTACGCCAACGCACCGGTGCACATCAAGTACGACGCCGACGGCACTTCGATCTCGTGCGCTTCCCAGCCGGGCGTCGTCGCCCTCATGCTGGACCAGCTCGACGCGCAGCCCGGCGAGCGCATCCTCGAACTCGGCGCCGGCACCGGCTACAACGCCGCTCTCCTCGCCCACCTGGTCGGGGAGAGCGGGCACGTGACCACCCTTGATGTCGACGACGACCTTGTGGAGGGCGCTCGCGCACGCCTGGCCGCAGCTGGTCTCACCAACGTCGAGGCCGTGACCCGCGACGGGGCCCTCGGTTACGCCGAAGGAGCGCCGTACGACCGGATCATCGCCACCGTGGGCGCTCACGGCGTGCCACACGCCTGGATGCAACAGCTCGCCCCCGGCGGCCGGCTCCTCGTCCCCCAGCGCCTGAAGGGCACCGTCTCCCGGTCCATCGCCTACGAGCAGCGCGAGGGTCGATGGGTGTCTCTCGGCAGCGAGATGAACACCTTCATGCCGCTCCGCCGGGGCATCGCCGACGACGACCGCCGTGTCATCCCGCTCAGCGCAGACGGCACCGTCCGGCTTCAGGCCCCCGCTGGGCAGAACATCGACGCCGATGCCCTCGCCGGAGTCCTGGACCAGCCGCGCACCGAGGAGTGGACCGGCATGATGGTCCGCGCCATGGAATCGCCGGAGTGGATGGAACTTTTCGTCACCTGTTCCCTTCCCTCCGGCCTCATCCGGATGCTGTTCCCCCAGAACGCCAAGGGCACTCTGCTCACGGAGGACCCCTACCCCTCATCGACTGCGGCCGTCGACAAGGGCGCCGTCACCTACCTGGCGCGACGCGTGTCGGAGAAGAAGACCCCCGAGGGCGACAAGCTCTGGGAGTTCGGCGTCATCGGCCACGGCCCCGGCAGCGACGAGCTCGCCACGAAGGTCGCCGACGCCATCCGTACCTGGGACCGCGAATACCGCGGCCGCGAGGCCACGTTCGAGATCCAGCCCCTCGACGCCCCCGTCATCGAGCAGCGCCCCGGACTCTTCGCTCTCGACACCCCGCTGAACCGCATCGTCGTCGACTGGCGGTGACGCCCCTTGTGTAGCGGACGGTGCCCGCCGGCGTACGGCTCGCGGGCACCGTCGCCCCAGCACTTCTCACTCACGCCCGGGGAACCCATGGACCCGCACGGACCCATAGCCCAGCGCTTCCCGCTCGTCGCCCGATTCCGGCCCGCCTGTCTGCCCCTGCCCCAACGCGTGGGCGGTCTCGTCGACCTCGCCGAGACGGCGGTGAAGAAGGGCGACCAAGGGCTCGCATCCGCTGTCTACAACCAGGCCGCGCTCATCGCCTCCGATCTCGGCCTGCCCGACCTGGCCCGCCAGATGTGCCACCAGCACGCCGCCGCCTACCTCCATGCCTGCCCCCTGCCCGGCATGAGCGCAATCCGGGGACTGGAACCGGTCGTCAACCTCGCCCGCCTCCAGATCCGCGCCGGCCACACCGACGAGGGGCGCCAGCACCTACTCGGCCTGTACACGGCCGTCGAGGCAGGCACAGCGGCCCGGTTCGGGGGCGTCGCCGTACCGGCGAACATCACTGCGACCGACGAGGACCGCCACGAGGTCCGTGCGTGGCTGTGGCGCGTGCTCCTCGGCGATGGGACCCGCACCCTCACCACCAAGGGACTTTGGGCGGAGGCCCTGAGACACCTCGAGACTCACCGCGGCGTAGGCAAGCGGATGCTCGACGGACGCCAAGTTGCCGTACTCGCTGCCCTCGTTGCGGGTGACACGGCATGGGCAGCTGTTCTCCTTGCCGAAACGATGCCCGGTGATCCGTGGGAGCAGGCCATCACGGCATGCTTGACGGCCCTGTGCCGCCGCGGCGCCGAGCTGCCGGTCGAAGACCAACTGGCGGCGCTGGTGACCACCTATTTGGAGTGGCCGGCCGAACCTGGGATGACCGTCTTCGATATCCGGCTCGGCCTCATCGTCCTCGACGCGATCGGTTCCGCCGAGGCTCCTACCGCCTACCGCATCGTCGAGGACGTCCACCGCAGGACGGCCGCCGCCGAAGACGGCTACGCGGCCCGCGAGAACCTGGCGCACCCTTTGTTCACCGCGATCGCCACGGACTGGCAAACCCAGGACTGCCGCGCTCTCGTACATGCCTGCGCCCTCGGGGCAGGGACCATCCCGGACGAGCTGCAAGGACAGCTGTCGTCGGCTCTCAGCGCCAGCGACATCGTGATCCGGGACAGCCTTGCGTGCCCCTCCAATTCCGGGCGTACAACTCGGCGAACTGCGTGAGTGATCAGCCAGGCACCCTCTTCCCTCAGACAGTCGTGCACGACCGGGATTTGGTGCCGACCTCGGTGGGCTGATCACTGCAGCGCAGCAGCACTGGATCATCGGCATCGCTCGCATTGGTCACCGCCCGAGAAGTCGGCCGGATCCACGGCGGGGATCATCAAGGGGCGAGTGGCTCTGTGTGACCGAGGCTCCGGCATTCGCCCACGGCAGACAAGGAAATGGCCCACGGGACTGGAACCCCGTTCGGGATCATGTCAACGTACAACGACCCTGAAAACACCAGGTCAGCCGGGGGGCGCGCCATTGAAGGTCAGCCTGTAGAGGGGCTGGCCGCTATGGCAGTACGCATCCCGCGCTGCTCGGTCCCACGACCGCGTCCCGCTCCGAGGAGGTCCACCTGTCGAGTCCCGCCTTCCGATTCGTCCCCATCCCGCTCGGCGCCGCGAACGCCTGGACTGCCCCGGAGACGGAGGGCTTTGGCGCCATTTCCAGGGCTCTGCCTCTCTGTGTTTGCACGCCAGGATTTGGTGTAACGCGGTAACCGCCGTGGTCGAGAGGCCTCTACGTACATCGCTGCGTACCGCAGTACAGCAACACGCCACGGCGCCTGGGTTGTTGGCGCTGTGAGGTCGTAGGGCCCGTGACCTCGATCGGCTCACCGGCGGCAGGCTGCCCGTGCTCGTCACGGATGGCGCACCCTCGCCCTCCGCTCGTACCGCGTGACTGAGGCGGAAACAGGCGCGATGAGCAGCCTTCGTAGTGCAGGGCGATACATAGCAGAAGCTCCCCGGTTACCGAAATCGGGGATCTTCCAGAGCATTGGTGGTGTTCGCATTCGGCTGTGCTTGGCGGTGGAGCCGTGGCGGACACAGTTGGCAGAGCCGTACGCATCCGAGAGGAGATATTGGGTGGCTGTTGCCAGCTGCTGCTACATCAATGACCAATCCTTCATGCCCACGGCCACTGTTGCTCGCTTCGCAAGGTCTCATTCCGGACCGCTCCCTTGTGCGCCGAGAGGAAATCATCCGCTGTATCGATGCGTGATACCTGGCTGCGTCTGGTCGTCCACCCCGGGTCGGCGGCCGTGCAGAAATGGGGATCTCTGCTGCATACGATGCGCGCCTGGATTTCCGGCATGAAGCCTTTCTTAATGTGAAGGTGATATTGCATGGCTCGTCCTCCGGCGCTGAAGCTCACCGAGGTTCTCGCGGAGATTCGTATGAGTCCGTCGGCGTTCTATCGAATGCGCGCTCGCGGGCAAGCGCCCCGCATGATCAAGTTGCCCAATGGTGAACTCCGGTGTCGTCGTGCTGACCTGGATGCCTGGTGGGACATGTGCGAGAGAGATACTGATACTTGGCGATGAGTTACAATGTCCGTTTCTGGGACATACGGGAGCGCCCCGATCGGCGCAAGCCGTTTATGGTCCGGTGGACGGTCAATGGGCGCGAAAAATCAGAGTCATTCATGACCGTCGGGCTCGCCGACAGCAGGCGGTCAAAGCTGATGACCGCGGCACGCGATGGTGAGCCCTTCGATGAGCGCACAGGGCTGCCAGCGTCCGAACTGCGAGCTATCAAGCAGCGGACGACATGGTATGACCTTGCGCACGAATACCTCGACCAGCGTTGGGACCGCACGCCGGGAAACACCCGCCGCACACTGGCCGACGCATTCGCCACCATCACGCCTGCCCTAGTGCGCTCTGGCGTGACCTATGCGGAGCCGCGGGTGCTGCGGCGAGCGTTGTACTCCTGGGCGTTCAACAAGAAGGCGTGGGAGAAAGAGCCAGTTGAGGAATGGCGGCAGGCGCTGGACTGGATGAAGCGAAACTCCCTGCCTGTCAGCGCTCTCGCGGAAGCCGATGTGCTGCGACGGGCACTTGACGCCCTGTGCCTCAAGCTGGACGGCAAAGAGGCTGCGGCCAAGACGGCACGGCGCAAGCGGGCTGCGTTCAACGAAGTCCTCAACATCGCTGTGGAGAAGGGTTACTTCACGGAGAATCCCCTCAACGGACTCAGGTGGAACGCTCCAGCGGTCAACGAGGAAGTGGACCCGGCTGCCGTTCCCAATCCCGCCCAGGTCGCCCGGCTGCTCACGGCGGTTGCCCAACAGCGCGGGCGCGGCCCTCACCTGGAGGCGTTCTTCGGCTGCATGTACTACGCGGCGATGCGGCCTGCGGAGGTCATCCATCTCCGGCTCGAACAGTGCCATCTGCCCGAGAGCGGCTGGGGGATGCTCAACCTGTCGGGTGGCGTCGTCACATCAGGCAAAGAGTGGACGGACGGTGGTTCGGTGCACGAGGTGCATTCCCTCAAGCGCCGCGCGGCTACCGCGACACGGCCTGTGCCCATCCCGCCGCAGTTCGTACGCATGCTCCTCGCACACATCGAACGCTTCGGTGTTGCGCCGGACGGCCGACTGTTCCGGAACCAGGCCGGCAACTACGTGGACGCAGCTGCATATGGCACAACGTGGGCGCGGGCACGGAAGTATGTCCTGACCCGTACAGAACTCGCCTCCAGGCTGGCAAAGCGGCCCTACGATCTCCGGCATGCCGGGATCTCGTTCTGGCTGTACTCCGGTGTGGACCCCGCCGAGTGCGCTCGTCGCGCGGGCCAGAGCATTGAGGTCCTCTTCCGCCACTACGCCAAATTCCTGGACGGCGTCCGAGAACAGGCCAACCGCCTCATCGAGCAGTCCATGCAGGAGTGGGACCGCGTCAGCCAGGGCGCGGAGCCTGAAGGGTGAGTCGGGGTTTGGTCCGTGACTGGTCCGGAAGTACTGGTCAGGAGCGGGACAGCGGTGGGAGGAACTGGGAGTTATAACGTAAGTCGGTCTTTGCCCCGGACGGGCCGAGAGGAAGGCGCCTAACGGGCAAAAGCCCAGGTCAGGCGCCTTTTTTCGTGCCTCTAGAAGAAGCCCAGTTTCCTCGGCGAATACGACACCAGAAGGTTCTTGGTCTGCTGGTAGTGGTCCAGCATCATCTTGTGGGTTTCGCGGCCGATGCCGGAACCCTTGTAACCGCCGAACGCGGCGTGCGCCGGATAGGCGTGATAGCAGTTCGTCCAGACGCGGCCCGCCTGGATGGAACGGCCCGCGCGATAGGCCGTGTTGGTGTCACGTGTCCAGACACCCGCGCCCAGGCCGTACAGCGTCTCGTTGGCGATCTTGATGGCGTCGTCGAAGTCGTTGAACGAGGTCACGGAGACGACCGGACCGAAGATCTCCTCCTGGAAGATCCGCATACGGTTGTCACCCTCGAAGATCGTCGGCTGGACGTAGTAACCGCCCTTCAACTCGCCCTCGTGCTCGATGCGTTCCCCACCGGTCAGGACCTTCGCGCCCTCCTGCCGACCGATGTCCAAGTAGGCAAGGATCTTCTCCAACTGGTCGTTGGAGGCCTGGGCGCCGATCATGGTGTCGGTGTCCAGCGGGTGCCCGGTCTTGATCTGCTCGGTGCGAGCGACGGCCGCCTCCATGAACTCGGCATAGTTGCCGCGCTGCACCAGCGCCCGCGACGGACACGTGCACACCTCGCCCTGGTTGAGCGCGAACATCGTGAAGCCTTCGAGGGCCTTGTCACGGAAATCGTCGTTCGCCGACCACACGTCGTCGAAGAAGATGTTCGGCGACTTGCCACCGAGTTCCAGCGTCACCGGCGTGATGTTCTCGGAGGCGTACTGCATGATCAGTCGCCCCGTCGTCGTCTCGCCCGTGAACGCCACCTTCGCCACCCGCGGACTCGACGCCAGCGGCTTGCCCGCCTCCACCCCGAACCCGTTCACGATGTTCACCACACCCGGCGGCAGCAGATCCGCCACCAGGCTCATCCACACGTGAATGGACGCCGGGGTCTGCTCGGCCGGCTTGAGCACGACCGCGTTGCCCGCCGCCAGCGCGGGCGCCAGCTTCCAGGTCGCCATGAGGATCGGGAAGTTCCACGGGATGATCTGGGCGACCACACCCAGCGGCTCGTGGAAGTGGTACGCCACCGTGTCCTCGTCGAGCTCCGCCAGCGAACCCTCCTGCGCGCGGACCGCCCCCGCGAAGTACCGGAAGTGGTCGATGGCGAGCGGGATGTCGGCGGCCAGCGTCTCCCGCACAGGCTTGCCGTTCTCCCAGCTCTCCGCCACCGCCAACTGCTCCAGATTCGCCTCCATCCGATCGGCGATCTTCCGCAGGACGTCCGAACGCTCCGTCACGGACGTGCGCCCCCAGCCGGGCGCGGCCGCGTGCGCCGCGTCCAACGCGCGCTCCACGTCCTCGCTCGTACCCCGCGCGATCTCCGTGAACGGCAGACCGTTCACCGGACTCGGGTTCTCGAAGTACTGCCCGCGCGCCGGCGGGACGTACTCACCCCCGATGAAGTGGTCGTAACGCGCCTCGTAGGAGACGACCGCGCCATCCGTACCGGGCGCTGCGAAACGGGTCATGAATACCTGCCTCCCGAGAAGCGCCACCCGCCGTTGGGCAGCTCTCGCGAGGAGGCTAGGAACC
>NZ_JAVRFJ010000109.1:0-486 GCF_031845845.1 Streptomyces gottesmaniae | reverse complement strand
ATCATGCGTTCCTTACCGGGCGGCGGATCGGTGGCCAGATAACCCGAGACGTAACTGGCAGCCAGGCCGTTGGCGCGCAGGCAGGCGATGGCGAGCCGGGCGAAGTCCTGACACACTCCCTCGCGCGCCGCCAGCACCTCGGCCACCTGGGTGGACACCGTCGTCGAACCCGACCGGTAGGTGAAGTCGGAATAGATCCTCGACGTCAGTTCGCGCAGCACGTCGATCAGCGGCCGTCCGGGCACGAAACTCGGTGCGGCGTACTCCCGC
Source organism: Streptomyces gottesmaniae (assembly GCF_031845845.1). Classification (NCBI taxonomy): domain Bacteria; kingdom Bacillati; phylum Actinomycetota; class Actinomycetes; order Kitasatosporales; family Streptomycetaceae; genus Streptomyces; species Streptomyces gottesmaniae. The sequence continues at coordinate 216 of NZ_JAVRFJ010000109.1, read as the reverse complement.
ACGGCATCGGTGATCTCCGGCGGAGAGAGGTCCAGAGTGAACTCGGCAGCCAGCGCGCCGTCCCCGCCGACCGGCCGGGCCAGCTCCCAGGGCGCCCGCGCGGATGCACCTGAATAGCGTTCGGGCTCAGGCGGATCCACCTCCACCACGGAGTGGCTGGTGATGCTCAGAGTGCGGTGACGTTCGGTCACGTGAAAATACGAGCTGATGTTGCCG
>NZ_JAVRFJ010000108.1:0-486 GCF_031845845.1 Streptomyces gottesmaniae | reverse complement strand
CCTTGGCGGAGCGTCTGGGCGTCTCGCGCCGCACGGTGGAGCGCTACCGGTCCGGGATGCTGACGACCCCGCAGAAGCGGCTCCAGGCCGCCCTGGTCGAAGAGACCGAGTCCGAATGGCAACCGCAGGTCAGAGCACAGGCGAGGGAGCAGGCAGCCACCTCCGGCGGGATGATGGTGCACGTCGTCGCGTACTTCGGGTTCGCCGCCACCGGGTCCTCCGACGACGGCCGCGAACGGCACATCACCACCGCGATCTCGCCCACCTACGTGCAGCAGATCCTCCAGCTCCAGGAGGCCGGTGCGACGGAGGAGGAGCTGCATCCGGTCGTCGCCCAGGCCGTCACCGAGTCCTATTTCACGGAATGGGGCACCCGGGCTCAGGGGCTGCGCGCGGATTTCACCCACGTCCAGTCGATAGATTTCGAGTTCTGACACCACACAATTCGAGGACTGCTATAACCGTTTTCAGCGGGCCGCCGTTCAG
>NZ_JAVRFJ010000107.1:0-495 GCF_031845845.1 Streptomyces gottesmaniae | reverse complement strand
TCACGCACAGCACCAGGTCGTCCTTGTGTTCGCGCAGGTAGGCGAGGACGGACGGGTTGGACGAGGGCAGCTCGGTGTAGGTGCCGAGGCCGAACGCCGGGTTCTGCTTGCGGATCTCGATCATCCGCCGGGTCCAGTGCAGCAGCGACGCCGGCGACGACATCGACGCCTCGACGTTGGTGACCTGGTAGCCGTAGACCGGGTCCATGATCGTCGGCAGTGACAGCCGCCCCGGATCGCAGGAGGAGAAGCCGGCGTTGCGGTCGGGGGTCCACTGCATGGGGGTGCGGACGGCGTCGCGGTCGCCGAGCCAGATGTTGTCGCCCATGCCGATCTCGTCGCCGTAGTAGAGGATCGGCGAGCCCGGCAGGGACAGCAGCAGGGCGGTGAACAGTTCGATCTGGTTGCGGTCGTTGTCCAGGAGCGGGGCGAGCCGGCGGCGGATGCCGATGTTGGCGCGCATGCGCGGGTCCTTGGCGTACTCCGCGTACATGT
>NZ_JAVRFJ010000106.1:0-526 GCF_031845845.1 Streptomyces gottesmaniae | reverse complement strand
GACGCCCGGATCATCTTCGTCGACACCGAAGCCTCCAACTGGACCTTCGACCCCGTCCGCAAACAGTACTTCTGGCACCGGTTCTTCTCCCACCAGCCCGATCTCAACTACGAGAACCCGGCCGTGCAGGAGGAGATGATTTCGGCGCTGCGGTTCTGGCTGGACCTGGGCATCGACGGCTTCCGACTGGACGCGGTGCCGTACCTGTACCAGCAGGAGGGGACCAACTGCGAAAACCTTCCCGCAACCCATGACTTCCTCAAGCGGGTGCGGAAGGAGATCGACGCGCACTATCCCGACACGGTGCTGCTGGCCGAGGCGAACCAGTGGCCTGAGGACGTCGTCGACTACTTCGGCGACTTCCCCAGCGGCGGCGACGAGTGCCACATGGCGTTCCACTTCCCGGTCATGCCGAGGATCTTCATGGCGGTCCGGCGGGAATCGCGCTATCCGGTCTCGGAAATCCTCGCCAAGACCCCGGCCATCCCCTCGAACTGCCAGTGGGGCATCTTCCTGCGGAACCACG
>NZ_JAVRFJ010000105.1:0-645 GCF_031845845.1 Streptomyces gottesmaniae | reverse complement strand
AGTACGAGTCGTGCCGGCTCCAACGGCCGCAACGCCGGTATCGACGACTACTTCGTCGACACGGGTGCTACTTCGGCCAGCGTGGCCGGTACTCGGCGGGGGTCACGCCGACGCGCTTCTTGAACACCGTCGTGAAATGACTGGTGCTCGAGAACCCCAGGCGGGCACTGATGTCGGCGATCGAGTAGGCGGGGTCGGCGAGCAGTGCCCTCGCCATCGCAATCCGCCGGTCGAGCACGAACTGGCGTGGAGTGGTGTGAAACGTCGCGGCGAATGCCTTTTTGAACGTGTCGACCGTCATGTCGACCTGATCAGCCAGGGCCGCAACGGTACTCCCCAACTCGACGCTGCCCCCGTCGATGTAGTCGACCAACCGTGCTTGCTCGTCCTCGCCGAGTAGGCGATCGCTACGAACGCTGGGAGTGCCTCGCTCTGTGAACGAATCGATGAGATGCAACCGCATCGATTCGTTGAGCGCCGCAGCGAGCAGCTGCGCGGTCCCGTCGGTTCGTGGTGCGAGTTGTCGCATTCGCTCGATGAGCTGGAGCGTGAACGGATGACGAGGCCGTACGATCGGTAGGTCTGGCCCAGCGAACAATGTTGTTGGTAGGGCGATTTCGCAATGCTCGATGACCGGTCCGTATG
>NZ_JAVRFJ010000104.1:0-650 GCF_031845845.1 Streptomyces gottesmaniae | reverse complement strand
GGGGCGTCTACTCCGGCTTTGAACTGTGCGAGAACACCCCCCTCAAACCCGGCAGCGAGGAATACCTCGACTCCGAGAAATACCAACTCCGCCCCCGCGACTGGGACACGGCCGAACGCGACGGACGTACCATCGCCCCACTGCTCGGCAAGCTCAACGAGATCAGGCGTCGGAGCCCGGCGCTGCGTCAGTTGCGGGATCTGCACTTCCACCACGCCGACCAGGAAGCGGTGATCGTCTACTCGAAGCGCGCGGGCTCGAACACGGTTCTGGTGGTGGTCAACCTCGACCCCCACCACACCCAGGAGGCCACGGTCTCGTTGGACATGCCGCGACTCGGCCTGGACTGGCATGAGTCCGTGCTGGTGCGCGACGAGCTCACCGGCGAGGTCTACACCTGGGGCAGGAACAACTACGTACGTCTGGAACCGGGCCGCACACCCGCCCACGTACTGACCGTCCTGCGACCGTCCAACCCGCAGATCGGGGGGTCACCCACACAATGATCGTCAACGAGCCCGTTCCGGACACCTTCGAGGACACGCCGCAGAAGGACCGGGACCCGGACTGGTTCAAACGCGCCGTCTTCTACGAGGTCCTCGTCCGCTCCTTCCAGGACAGCAACGGCGACGGCGTCGGCGACCTCAAGG
>NZ_JAVRFJ010000103.1:0-761 GCF_031845845.1 Streptomyces gottesmaniae | reverse complement strand
CTGAGCGACGAGGACCGCGAACTCGACACGCTCGTGCCGGACAGTGCCAACCAGCCGTACGACATGCACACGGTGATCGAACACGTCCTGGACGACGGGGAGTTCTTCGAGACCCAGGCCCTGTTCGCGCCCAACATCCTCACCGGCTTCGGCCGCGTCGAGGGCCACCCGGTCGGCATCGTGGCCAACCAGCCGATGCAGTTCGCCGGCTGCCTGGACATCGACGCCTCCGAGAAGGCGGCCCGCTTCGTGCGCACCTGCGACGCCTTCAACGTCCCCGTCCTGACCTTCGTCGACGTGCCCGGCTTCCTCCCGGGCGTGGGCCAGGAGCACGAGGGCATCATCCGCCGCGGCGCCAAACTCATCTACGCCTACGCCGAGGCCACGGTGCCCCTGATCACGGTCATCACCCGCAAGGCCTTCGGCGGCGCCTACGACGTGATGGGCTCCAAGCACCTGGGCGCCGATCTCAACCTCGCCTGGCCCACCGCCCAGATCGCGGTGATGGGCGCCCAGGGCGCGGTCAACATCCTGCACCGCCGCACCATCGCCGCCGCCTCCGACGAGGAGCGCGAGGAGGTCCGCGCGCGTCTCATCCAGGAGTACGAGGACGCCCTGCTCAACCCCTACACGGCAGCCGAACGCGGTTACGTCGACGCCGTCATCCCGCCCTCCGAAACCCGCCGCCACCTCGTGCGCGGCCTGCGCCAACTCCGCACCAAGCGCGAGTCCCTCCCCCCGAAGAAGCACGGCAACATCCC
>NZ_JAVRFJ010000102.1:0-788 GCF_031845845.1 Streptomyces gottesmaniae | reverse complement strand
CAAGATCCGCCAAGCCCACGTCCAGCAGGTCACACGTCCGCTCCAACGACTCCGCGAACACCGGAAAAGCAGACGCCAACTCCCGGCCCATGCCCACCCGCTGAGCACCCTGACCCGTGAACAACAAGGCCAACTTGCCCGGTGCGGCGGCACTTCCTTGCACCAGACCCGCGGTGGGGCGCCCCTCAGCGAGCGCTTCGAGAGAGGCAAGAAGGTCCTGCCGCTCGGAGGCGACGACGGCTGCCCGGTGGGGGAACAGGGTGCGGGTGGTGAGGAGGGCCCGTGCGACGTCGCGGGGAGTGGATTCGTCGTCACGGCCGACGTGTACGAGGAGGCGGCGGGCCTGTTCCCGTACGGCGTCCTCCGTGCGCCCCGAGACGATCCAGGGCACGGGGACGTTCGTCGGCATGACCGTCTCCAGCGGCTCATGCGTGCCCGCCTCGTCGGCAGGCGGATCGTCCTGGGGCGCCTGCTCCACGATGACGTGGGCATTCGTTCCGCTCACGCCGAAGGAGGAGACACCCGCCCGGCGCGCCCGACCGGTCTCCGGCCACTCACGCGCCTCGGTCAGCAGCTCGACCGCACCCGCCGACCAGTCCACGTGCGGCGACGGCTCACCCACATGCAGCGTCGGGGGCAGCACCCCCGCCCGCATCGCCATCACCATCTTGATCACACCCGCCACACCCGCAGCAGCCTGCGTATGACCGAAGTTCGACTTCGAGGATCCGAGCCACAGAGGCCGATCCTCGTCACGCCCTTGGCCGTAGGTGGCGAGGAGCGCCTGC
>NZ_JAVRFJ010000101.1:0-808 GCF_031845845.1 Streptomyces gottesmaniae | reverse complement strand
GGTCCTGGCCCGTCACCCCCTGCGGGAACTGGTCACCTCCTCCGAACCACTGCCCCTGCTCGTGGAACGCGAGCGGGCCCTGTTCGGCTCCTGGTACGAGTTCTTCCCCCGTTCCGAGGGCACCCCCGAGCAGCCCCACGGAACCTTCCGCACCGCCGCCCGCCGCCTGCCCGCCATCGCCGCCATGGGCTTCGACGTCGTCTACCTGCCCCCCATCCACCCCATCGGCACCACCTACCGCAAAGGCCGCAACAACACCCTCTCCCCCACCCCCGACGACGTCGGCGTCCCCTGGGCCATCGGCTCCCCCGAAGGCGGCCACGACACCGTCCACCCCGACCTGGGCACCCTCGACGACTTCGACCACTTCGTCACCGAAGCACGCGCCCTGGGCCTGGAGATCGCCCTCGACTTCGCCCTGCAGTGCTCCCCCGACCACCCCTGGGTCCACAAACACCCCGAGTGGTTCCACCACCGCCCCGACGGCACCATCGCCTACGCCGAGAACCCGCCCAAGAAGTACCAGGACATCTACCCCATCGCCTTCGACGCCGACATGCCCGGCCTCATCACCGAGACCTGCCGCATCCTGCGCCACTGGATGGACCACGGCGTGCGCATCTTCCGCGTCGACAACCCCCACACCAAACCGGTCGTCTTCTGGGAACAGGTCATCGCCCGGATCAACGCCACCGACCCCGACGTCATCTTCCTCGCCGAGGCCTTCACCCGCCCCGCGATGATGCACACCCTGGCCGCCACCGGCTTCCAGCAGTCCTACACCTACTTCACCTGGCGCAACACCAAA
>NZ_JAVRFJ010000100.1:0-832 GCF_031845845.1 Streptomyces gottesmaniae | reverse complement strand
CGATCCACGTCGAGGACGACGACGTGCACGGCACCGACGCGATCGGTACCTCGCTGGTGCTGGCGAAGGCGATCGAGAAGGCCGGCTACGACCTGGTGATCTCCGGCATGGCGTCCACCGACGGCACCATGGGTGTCGTCCCGGCGCTGCTGGCGGAGCGGCTGGGCGTGCCGCAGGTGACGCTGCTGTCCGAGCTCTGCGTCGAGGACGGTGTGGTCAAGGGCCGCCGCGACGGTGACGCCGCCTCCGAGAACCTGGAGGCGTCCCTGCCGGCGGTCGTGTCCGTGACCGACCAGTCGGGCGAGGCGCGTTACCCCTCCTTCAAGGGCATCATGGCGGCGAAGAAGAAGCCGGTGGAGACCTGGGACCTGTCCGAGCTCGACGTCGAGGCCGAGGAGGTCGGTCTGGAGGGCGCCTACACCACGGTCGACGGCGTGGCCCAGCGCCCGGCCCGTACCGCGGGCACGATCGTCAAGGACGAGGGCGGGGGCGGCAAGCAGCTCGCTGAGTTCCTCGCGGGCCAGAAGTTCATCTGAGCCCGGTACGGCTGACCGCCCCTCATCTTCGCAAGCAGGAGAGAAGAAGTCCCATGGCTGAAGTTCTCGTCTACGTCGATCACGTGGACGGTGCCGTCCGCAAGCCCACCCTGGAGCTGCTGACCCTGGCCCGCCGCATCGGCGAGCCCGTCGCCGTCGCGCTGGGCAGCGGCGCCGGTGACACGGCTGCCGCGCTCGCCGAGCACGGCGCGGTCAAGGTCCTCACCCACGACGCCGCCGAGTACGCCGACTACCTGGTCGTGCCGAAGGTCGACGCGCTGCAGGCCGCCGTCGCC